>JAZOTG010000164.1:0-7126 GCA_045657505.1 Kiritimatiellia bacterium
CACTGCCAAACACCTTAGTCGGATGGGCGGCGTTAGTCCGCACATTCGACTAACCGATTACCTTTCATTCGCCGCGGAATCTCGCGGCGCCTTGAAGGATGTGGTTTTTTGTGATAAAATAACGATTATGAAAGCAACAGCAAAAAAAGGCCAGGCAATCTTGGAATACATTCTGACGTTCGCCGCCTTGCTTGCAGCAGTGGGAGCTCTTGGATACCTGCTGAAATCGACAAAAGTTTCGGTAGTACGCACTGAGCGGCTTGTAAGTTCCGAGTATCCTTAAGGTGACAAAAGATAAAGGAGTAAAAATGAGAAAAATGAGAAAAGGTCAGACGATGGTGGAGTACATCCTCATCATCAGCTTAATCGCAATAGCCCTTATCGGAGTCGTCAAACTCTTCTCCGGGCGCATCGGCGAAAAATTCGAAGAGGCCGGCGATCAGATTGAAGAGGCCGGCAATTAAGTTTCTCTAAAATCCGCTTCCAAAGAGAACACGGCATTTCATCGGAACAGAACAGATGAGAAAGCGGCGCGGGCAAATCATACTGCTTCTTTTGTTTGTACTGATGGTGCTTGTGTTCCTTGCTTTATTAAACGTAGACATTTTCACTTCCGTTCGCGCCAAAACCAAGCTGCAGAACGCCGGTGACGCCGCCGCAATAGCAGCAGCGTCAAAACAGGGCTCGCTGCTTAACGAAATAGGCAACCTCAACATCGCACACATAGTTGCCGCCTTCAACAACGACTCCAACGAGTGTGAGAGAATCGTGCTCGAGCAGAGGCGCAAAGCGCTCCTCGGGCCTGTTGAAGCCCTGCGAATGGCAAACCGCGCCGCAAAAAAGAACGGCATGGAAATCAACGACGGCTTTGCAGCAATTCTGCGCCGCCACGTCGATGATATCCGCACCGTGTACGCATCAAGCGGCAGCGGCCCCGGCGCGGCGTATCCGGAGCCGTTCCCCGGAGCATGGGTTGACTACGCAACCGCAATTGGCGATGTGCTTTCTGAGGGGATGGCTACCGGTCCCGACAATGTAGAATTCTATGACACGGCCGGCGGGCATCTCCTTTTGAACCGCCAGTTCTATTACGCGATTTCAGGAAGAGACTGGTGCTGGTTCCACTTCAACTGCCGCAATATGCTCACCGATTACGGCACTTTTCGCGATTGGGCGCCGCTGCCCTCCAATCGCGAAAATTCAATGGACAACAGCGAAATCTTCTCCTTGCATGTGCGCTCCCGCAGAATAGCGCTCACTTCCGTACTCTCAAGAGAAGAAATATGCGCGCTGGCCGAACAATATTCAAACGAGAGGATTTCACCGGACGACATTGGCCCTACGAGCCTGCTTGCCGATCCCGGCCAGACATGGTTCTTCTTTGACAACTCGGCATGGCATCAATGGTTCAACGGGCTGTCCCTTGCCGGCGACTCCGACAACTACCAGTTCCCGATCGCCGGCAATATAAAGGACGAATACAATGTCCGCGGCTGTGCGGCCGTATGCCGCTGCACCGATGCGATAAACGCCGTTGCAGTAGAATCGCGCAGCGAATTCAATTGGTCGGCGGCCGCGAAACCTTTCGGATCGGTTGTGAACTTCAACGGAGACAACGATGTTGTAACCGCCTACCGCAGTTTTATCGTCCCGTCATTCACCGATGTCCGTCTCATAGCCATTGACACTGTCGGGGGGCAGAATCTCGCAACGGCTGATTTTGCATGGGTGATCCATATGCGCGATCATCTTCTTGAATACCTTCGCCAGGGGCCAGGCGCAGCGGGCTACGGCATTGAATGCTTCTACTGCGTCCAGCTCAAAACCTGGGAGCGGGAATCATTCAGGCGCACGGGCGAGCGCTGGCTTAAATTCAATTCCGGCTCGTGCGTCAGACCTACTTACGGAGGCCCGAGCGGCCAGGGAGGAACAAGCCATGGACACTGAACGCAAACGCACATTCGCCGCGGGGCAGGCGATGGTTGAGCTTGCGCTCGGCCTTTTTGCCGTTTCTCTCGTGCTCGCGGCATTGCTCGCCTTTGTATTCTACATCAATGCTTCATTAAACATGTCGCGCGACTCAAGAGCCGAAGCGGGCCAGGCGGCTTTTGGCGCGACGGGCGGCGGCGAGTCCTATTCATCCTCTACCGACAGCGAAACCGTCGAAGTTTCACCGATAGCCGCAAAATACATATTCGGCTCCTCGCAGGTCGAAATTTCCGAACGCGTTCACATTCCCAACATGAAAATCATGCCCGCCCGCGAATAATCATCACAAGGCGCGGAGAGTCACTTCACTTCCATTTTCATTTTGCGCCCTTCGGCAAGCAAGGTCCTGAGAGCAGCGCCGTCACCCGCACGGATCGAGTCGCGGTATTCCCTGAGCCTTGCCATCAGACTTGTGAGAACCGCGTCAAGCGCATTCGCATTATACAGGAACAAATCAGTCCACATATCCGGATCGACCGATGCCACGCGCGTCATGTCCTGAAAGCTTCCGGCGGAAAACCCCGCATGTTCGCGAGAAAGCGCGTCTCGCACATATGCCGAAGAAACAACATGCGCAAGCTGGCTCGTGTACGCAATCATCTCATCGTGGCGAGAAGGAGTTGTTGTGACAAATCGCGTAAAACCGATCTCGGCAAAAAGATTCCGCAGTCTTTCAACAACAGATGCAGGCGTAGATTCATACGGAGTGAAAATCATCGATGCACGGACAAAAAGATCGGCAGTTGCGTTCGCATAGCCGCTGCACTCCTTGCCCGCCATTGGGTGGCCGCCAACGAACGACCACTTTGACTTGCCTGCGACAGCGCTCAGGCCGTCGCAGATCGCCTGCTTGACGCCGGCGGCATCCGTGACTATCGCATTTTCGGCAAAGTCGCCGGCATGCTGCAGTATCCACGGAACCACCAGCCGCGGCGGCAGGCAGACAATCACGACAGAGCAAGAACGAACCGCCGCGGCAGGCGCGTCCTTTAAATCGAGAACGTTGTGCCCGGCACGTGCAAACGCCTTTTCAAACGACCCTCCGATAAGGCCCAGACCCCTTATTCCTATCGTCATGCGCTCCTCGCCTTCAGACAGTCACTTTTCAGAATAGGCGCCCAAGAACGTAAAATGCTCGATCTCCGGGTCGATCGCCAGGGCAGAAAGCATTTTCACGACCCGCTGATCATGCGCTGTCGCCTCAAAATCGAAAATGAACCGGAACTCGAAATCGGAACCCGGAACCGGACGCGACTCGAGTTTGGTAAGGTTGACCCCCACAGCAGCAAACTTAATGAGGACGTCTGTAAGCGCTCCCGGCCTATGATTGAGGCTCATCATGACGGAGAACTTGTTGGAGTCAGGATATATCTCGCTATGCTTGCTTATGCATATAAAACGGGTGTAATTGTTCGGAGTGTTTGAAATATCCTCTTTGATTACCTCCAACCCGTAGAGTTCAGCGCATTCGCGCGAGGCTATCACGGCAGCATCCTTACGGCCGGAAGCGGCGATTTCCGCGGCGGCGGCGGCGGTATTGGTGGCCGGAAGCGCGCGAACGCACGGCATAGCGTGCAGGAATTCCGAGCACTGCGCAATCGCATGCGGATGGCTCGACACCTCCTTAACATCCTCAAGCTTCACTCCGCGCGGAGCAAGAAGCACATGACGAATGCGTAATTTCACAGAGCGCACAATCTTGAAATTATGTTTCGCCATAAGATCGTATACGGCAGTGACACTGCCTACCGCCGAATTCTCGATCGGCAGAATGCCATAGTCGCACATTCCCTTCTCAACAGCTGAAAACACATCGTCAAAACCCTTGAAATAGAACACGGTCGGGAATGATACAAGGCGGCATGCGGCCTGCTGCGAGTACGCGCCCTCGACGCCGGGGCAGGCTACGGTGGCGGAAGAGGGAAAAGCATCGCGAACCGCCGTCGCGCCGCCCATAATCTCCCCGGCAAGTGCACTTCCCCCGTTAAGCTCTTCGCGCTGCCTGCCGCGGGATATGGACATAAGCGTGGTGAACATCAGCCGTGCTTCATTTTCAAGACCCGGCCCCGCGACCTTGGCGACTTTTGCGAGAATACTTCTCTCGCGGGCGGGGTCGAGTATCGGCATTTTGCTTTCACGCTTTACCGCTGCCATGCGCCCGGCGGCATCCATTCGCCTGACAAAGAGCTTTACAAGCTCATCGTCTATTTCATCTATTTCCCGCCTGAGATTTTCCTTTGACTCGCTCATATCAACCCCTCCTCCATGCGTACGGCCTGATGCCATTAATCTTCTCCATCATATCTGCGAACATTGCGGGCGTCTGGCTTTGCGCCCCGTCGCAAAGAGCTCGTGACGGATTGTTATGAACTTCAACGATAAGTGCGTCGGCTCCCATTGCCGTGGCCCCCATTGCACACGGCTCGACGAGATGCGCATACCCGGTCGCGTGGCTCGGGTCTATAACGACCGGCAAATGAGACAGACGCTTCAAAACTGGTATAACCGTTAAATCGATCGTATTTCTCGTAGCGGTTTCAAACGTGCGGATGCCGCGCTCGCACAGCATGACGTTTGGATTGCCGCTCGCCATAATGTACTCGGCACTCATCAAAAGCTCCTGAAGCGTCGCACTCATGCCGCGCTTCAGCAGGATGGGCTTTTGCGTCTGCGAGCCGACCTCCTTCAAGAGATCGAAATTCTGCATATTGCGCGCACCTATCTGGATGACATCTACATCATTGAACAGCGGCAGATGCTCTATGCTCATCAATTCCGTGACAACAGGCAGCCCGGTAATCCTTTTCGCCTCAAGAAGAATCTCAAGCCCCTTTTCGCCGAGACCCTGAAACGCATATGGCGATGTCCGCGGCTTGAACGCCCCTCCGCGCAGCATCGTTGCCCCGGCCGCCTTGACGCATTGCGCAATCTCCACCATTTGCTCCGGCGATTCGACGCTGCAGGGGCCGGCTATGACTTGAAGAGCGCCGCCGCCGACTTTAACGCCCGCACAGTCGACAACAGTGTCATCGGGCTGAAACTTCCTGTTTGCGGCCTTGTACGGCTCTTGAATGCGCTGAACCGATTCGACAACGCTCAATGCCTGGACGAGGCCGACATCCATTTTTGCCACGTCGCCTACGCATCCAATTAATGTCTCGTGCTCGCCGGCAGAAATATGCGGCGTGATCTTTCGTTCCTTCAACCACCCGATCAAACTTTCTATCTGCTTCTGATCGGCATCCTTCTTTAAGAGAATTATCATTTATACTCCATGTTATAAAAACAAAAACGGCCTCGCTCTATTGCCGGAGCGGGCCTTGATGACAACCTTGCCTAACACATGCCTATCAAGTATACGCAACCCCGCTCCGGCGACTAAAGCCGAAGTAATAAAATCGGGTATATTCAAAATATTTGCGCATAGTTCTATTTGTGTATGCAACAGCGTTTGCACTGTCAATATGCCGATATTATATCACAACTTTTCAAATCCGCGCTACACAATTTTGGCCGGCGGAAATCATTGGAAATTGTACAATTAAATGAGTCAAATCGGAAAGGCATGTTGTCGATGTGGCGAAAGGATGCTCAGAAGAAAAGAGACTCACTTGACTTGCAATTCTCGAAGCCAGACGCCGTGCACGGCAATATCAAATCAGCGCGGAATAATCGCATACCCTCTCCTTAGGCCCGGAGCGGAAGCCGAGATTCTCAACGGCACCCCGGCGCCTTTATGACGCATTACCGCGACCGTCGCGATGCCTCCGGCCGCGCGGCAAACGGCCCTTCGCTTACGAGATTGCTCTATCTCGCCAATGCACGCGATAAACTCGCCCGGTCCCTCTTCTATTGCAAATTCGACGTTGCCAGCTGCATTCGGCACATGCCGCCCATGCTCATCCGTGAATGCAACCTCTACAATCGCAACTCCCCCATCTTCAAGACGGGCGTTCCGGGCGTCGAATCTGAGGGCTTGCGGAGCTGTCGCAGTCTTCAGCACGCTCTGTCCGTAATAAACGCCGTTCTTCTGCGCCATTGCCTTAATCTCGCCGGGCTCGAAGCCGACATCAACCTCAAACAGATGCCTGCCTACTTTACGAGGAGCGACGCACTTCTCCCCGTTAACGAAAAACTCCACCGCATCGGCGTCCGTTACACACTGCATTTTTGCCATGGCACCGTCAGGCCAAGTCCAATGCGGATAAAGGCCGACGACTCCGCTTCCCGGAAGATACTCCGCCCTGAGGCGCGACAACAGGCTTGGAGAAGGCTGTCCGCTCGCTTTCAAGAAACAATGCTCTCCAAGCCCCAGCCTTTTCACTTCGCTTTGCGAAAACGCCAGTAGCCCCATGCTCTCGCATAAATCCAGAAATTCACCGCACACCCTCTGCGCCGTATAAAGAACAGCATTGACGCCGCACTCCTTATATGCGGAGAGAACCCTGCCCACATATGCGTCATTATATGCACGGCCTAAAATGCCGAATGACATGTCAAGCGCAATCCCCTTTATCGGGCACACTTCGGAATTTATGGTGACGGCGGCGTCCGAATGGCGCTCTATCCTCCGGATTACATACCTGCCCGTCATATTGCCGCGGTTTACTCTTGGATTGCGCAATGTCCACAGCCTCGGCTTATCCACCTCGAAAATTTTGTTTTCGAACATTATAACCGTATTCGTGCCGTCAAAGCGCGCAAGCTTCCGACTTACTTTTATTTCCGCGCGGCTCTCGTTTGCGCTGAGCGTCTCCACCTGGGTGCTGCCCGCCACAACACGCCCGTCCAAATCTTCCGCCACGAGATACACGTCCCCCGTAACACCGGCGGACGCACGCCCTGCGGATTCGATTTTTATCTCAATGTCATTCTTCGCGCCGTAACGCACTTTATCCGCTATGGCGCACTCGTATCCGCCGCGTCCAATATCGCGCACATCAGCCTGCAAACCGTTGATGAAAACGGAAAGCGCACCTTCCGCCGCCGCAATGCGAAGCGCCACAAACTTTGACGAAAACTCCTCCGGAACAATCAACGATTGCCTGACCACGACCGACTCCGCATCCAATGGCACGCCGCTGCCGGGCGCCTTCCAGTCAAAGGGCAGTGTCACCTTAATCGGAGCGGCGGCCGG
>JAZOTG010000165.1:0-6640 GCA_045657505.1 Kiritimatiellia bacterium
GCCGTTCGTGGAATTTCAGGGCTGTCGCTACTGTAAGTTTTATCGATAAGGCTGCAGGCAGAGTTTTAATTGACAATCGCAAATACGAGGGGCATACTTCGTTTTACGGCAATTACGACGTGTTGACGGCAAAACGCAATGCTTCCGGCCGCATAGCTGAGGATATTGCGCGGCAGGTCGTCGATGACGCATCAGTCTTAAACTGGGAATGAGGAGCAAGCCATGAATGATGTTAGAGCAGTAATTGAACTTAAGATCACTCCGCAACGCGAATGCGGTTTCGGCAGGATCGCACAAAAGGTTTCTTCTTTTGAACAGGTTGAAGCATGTTTTCTGATGTCGGGGGCGTATGATCTTTTGGTCTTTGTGAAAGGCGAGAGCCTTCAAGATGTTGCCGCCTTTGTTGCGCAGGATCTTTCCACGATTGACGGAGTTATTTCCACCGCTACGCATTTTATGCTGAAGACATATAAGGCAAAAGGGCTTATGGATGAATTCGGCAATGACGAGCGTCTTGCGGTTTGTCCTTAATATATTTATTAATTTATCCGGAGGTTAAAAATGGCAGTTGATGTAGCACAAAAATCACAAAACTTTATGAATCGCGGCCGTCAGGCGCTTGAGTCCGGCCGCTATGAACTCGCTGTTGATATGTTGATGGAGGCCGTTTCTGCTGCGCCCGACGTGCTTGAGGCGCGTCGTTTGCTCCGCACTGCACAAGTGGCGAATTTCCGTCGCAACGGCAAGGCCGGGTTCGGTGCAAAGCTTGGTTACATGATGGACCGCCAGAAGATTCTCGGCCTTATCAAAAAGGGCGATAGCGTTTCTGCCATGGCTGAAGCAGAAAAACTTCTTTGCAAGAATCCTCTCGACGGTGACAATATCGACGTGGCCGTCAAGGCTGCAGAAGCCGCTGGCAAGACCGATCACGCCGCCATTACAGTTGAGGCTGCGTACGAGTGCGGCAACAAGGACCCGGAGCTGCTTATGCGGATTGCAACTTATTACCAGATGGCCAAAAACTGGGTTAAGGCCCGCGACGCCTATCGCAAGCTTGCGGAAATCAAGCCCGGCGATCAGCATATTATCCAGCTTCTCAAAAACACTGAGGCTCAGGCTACGATGAATGCCGGATGGGTTGAAACTGCAGGCAAGCGCGGCGGATTCCAGAATCTTATCGCGAACAAAGAGCAGGCTCGCAAGCTCGATCAGGCAAATAAGGCTGTCGTTTCGGGTGATGACGCCGAGGCTTTGATTGCCGAGAAGGTTGCGCAGATTGAAAAAGAGCCTAAGAATATGAACTTCCGCCGTGCGCTTGCCCGTTTATACATTCAGAGCAAACGTTTTGAGGAGGCCATCCACTGTCTGCAGGCGGCATTGGAAGTGTCGGGGTCTATGGATCCTGAACTCGACCGCATGCTTTCGCAGACGCAGGTGCAGTATTACGATCAGCTTATCGAACAGTATCGTGCGGCGGGCGATGAGAATTCGGCAATCGAGTTGATGAACGAGAAGAACCAGTTTGTTTTTGACGATCTTGCTTCTCGCGTAGAGCGTTATCCCAACGATCTTCATCTTCGCTATGAGCTTGGCGTTCTGTATTATGAAAACGGTTACAGCGATGAAGCTCTTGAGCATCTTCAGCTTGCGCAGCGCAGCCCCAAGGATAGGCTCTGGGCATTGTATTATTTGGCGATGTGCTTCCTTGCCAAGGGGCAGAATGACATGGCTGTAATGCAGCTTGAGACAGCGCGCGACGCGATACCTACGATGGACGATCTTAAAAAGAAAATCGTTTATCAGCTTGGATTGTGTTCAGAAACATCCGGAGACCTTGAAAAGGCGTATCAGTATTACAAGGACGTATATTCCACCGATGTCGGTTTTGCCGATCTTTCGGAAAGAATGCTCAATGTTGCTCAGGCTCTTAAAGCCGCCGCTCAATAAGAAAAAGAACAAAACAAAAAAAAGAGGCGAAAGCCTCTTTTTTTTGTTTTGTATCTGATTTTTAATGGCAGCCCCAAGGAGAGTCGAACTCCTCTACCAAGCATG
Organism: Kiritimatiellia bacterium; assembly: GCA_045657505.1. Lineage (GTDB taxonomy): Bacteria > Verrucomicrobiota > Kiritimatiellia > RFP12 > UBA1067 > UBA1067. The sequence continues at coordinate 2,053 of JAZOTG010000165.1, forward strand.
AAAAGCTTGTGTCCTAGCCGATAGACGATGGGGCCGTGTCAACGGAAAGAAAGTATATCATAAATCTGGTGACAATTGCAATAGGGAATTTTCAAATGACTGAAAAAGATGCGTACATAGCCTTTAATATGGTTGACGGTGTCGGTTCGGTAAAACTTTCAGCCCTTGTGGCCAGATATGGTTCAGCCGTTGAAGCATGGCTGAATTATCCGAACAAGACAGCCCGCTCTCACGGTGAAGTTGACTATGTTCGCGAGCAGAGGCTTGCCGACAAACATTCGGTTCACATAATAACCCCCATTGACGCCGCTTATCCTGAAATGCTGTTGCAGAACAAGTCGCACCCTCTTGCGTTGTATGTAAAGGGTGATGTGTCCGCGCTTTCAAAGCCGTCGCTTGCAATTGTCGGTACACGCCGGGCGACTGATTACGGGCGGGCGCAAGCTGAAAAAATCGCATATTCGCTTGCCAGCGACGGCTGGTCTATCGTTTCGGGGCTTGCGACAGGTGTTGATGCGGCGGCGCATCGCGGAGCTCTTGATGCAAATGGAATAACAGTCGGAGTGCTAGGGTCGGCTCTTGATAAATTTTTTCCGGAGGAGAACAAAGACCTTGCCCGTGAGATAATATCAAAGGGCGGCGCTGTCATAAGCGAGTTTCCGTTTGGAAGACCTCCGGATGAAACGACATTTCCGCAGCGCAATAGAATTGTCGCCGCCATTTCACGCGGCGTATTAGCCGTTGAGACTCCTGTAAAAGGCGGGACATTGATAACAACATCGATTGCCGCCGATATGGGGCGCACGGTAATGGCTCTTCCCGGCCGAGTCGACAGCCGCAGTTCCGCCGGATGCTTGAAATTACTGCGAGAGGGAGCCCGCCTTGTCCGGAATGCTCAAGATGTCGAGGAGGAGATGTCCGATTTGTTTGGCAGAGGGCCGGTTTGCACCCAAGCGGTGTCATCAAAGACGAGCGCAGACAATCCGCCGCCGGCAGTTCCCGAACCAGCATTTGACATTGACGAATCGGTATTTATTCGGTATATTGGGGACAATCCGGTATCGCTTGATTCTATTGTTGAAAAGACGAAGTTTTCCGCTGCTAAAGTTAACTCCATAGCGATGGGGCTTAGATTGAAGGGGCGTATAAGATTTTGTCCTGGGAATAGAGTTGCGTTGCCATTACGCGAAAAATAATATTAAGGAGTTGACAATCATATGACAGCACTGGAAATAGCAATGTCAGGATACCTTGCCTTCGGGCAACTCATTCCAAGTGGTCAGCAGGAAATTGTAAAACATGCAGGACTGCAAGTTATACATAATGACGGTGCCGTAACGCTGCGCCTTAAAGAAACCTCTCGTTCGGAAGTTCAGGAAGGTGCTGCCACCGTTCGTAAGATTTCAATGGTTGATGAGTATTATCCGTTTGAGGTGACGCGCTATATCAGGTCTTGGAACGATTGCGATGCTGTTGAAACGTGGGTTGAAATCCTCCATAAAGAAAAGGGCCCCGTTAAACTTTTGCAAGCCGACAGTTTCGCATCGCAAATTAAAATCAATGGCGGCAAGGTTAAGGTTTTGAGCCTTGCCGGAGCATGGGGATGCGAGGGCAATGTACGCGAAAGTGAGGTTGCCGCCGGTCAGGCTGTCCAGTTGAGATCGCTTTCCGGCACTCGTAATGCGTGGGAGTCGAATCCCGCGATTATGGTTTCGTTTGGAGATAATGTTACCGAAAAGTCCGGCAAAGTGCTTGGTGTGGCTCTTGAATGGACAGGCACGTCGCAACGCCGCATTTTGCGCAATTGGTCGGGCGGAAGGACAGATGTGTTTACAGGCATCGATATGACCACTGGCCCATATACACTCGACCCTGGCGTCAAGTTTGAAACCCCCAGGGCTATTCTCGTCTGGTCCGAGAAGGGCAGAGGCGAAGTTTCGCGCCAGTATCATCGCTGGGCGCGCAAGCATCTTTTGCCTATGGGCGACACGTTGCATCCTATTCTTTTGAACAGCTGGGAAGGCTCGTTTTTCAGCTTTACCGAGAAGACTCTGCTTGACATGATGGACGGCGTCAAGAAAATGGGCGGCGAAATGTTCGTTCTCGACGACGGCTGGTTCGGGCGCGGCAAGTATGCACGTGACGAACACAATCGCGATAGGTGCGGTCTTGGAGACTGGTGCGTAAATACCGTTAAGCTTCCTCACGGTCTTGGCTGGCTCGCCAAGGAGGCAGAAAAGCGCGGGCTTAAATTTGGTCTTTGGGTCGAACCCGAAATGGCCAACACCAACAGTTGGCTTGCTACTGAGCATCCTGATTGGATACTTAGGGAAGAGGGTCGTCCTCTCGCTCTTGGCCGCGGCGGCAACCAGGTGGTTCTCGATATGATCAACCCTGCTGTGCGAGACAATATTTTCAAGCAGATTGACGAGGTCTATTCTTCAATTCCCAACCTTGCGTACGTCAAGTGGGACTGCAACCAGAATATCGTAAACCCGGGCTCAACATATCTCCCGGCCGACCGTCAGCCCAACCTTTGGTATGATTATACAAAGGGCCTTTGCGAGCTTTGGGCGCGTTTTCAGGCAAAGCGCCCTCATATCATGATGCAGGCGTGCGCTTCGGGCGGCGGCCACATGGACTTCGGTTCGTTGCGCTATGCCGACGAGTTCTGGGCGAGCGACAATACCGATCCTTACAGCCGCATATTTATTCAGTGGGGCGCTTCGCAGTTTTATCCCGCATTGTCAATGGCTTGCCATGTTGTGGCAACCAAGAGGAGCTTCAGGCCTCTTAAGTACCGTTTTGACGTGGCCATGACAGGCAGAATGGGCTTTGAGCTTCATCCCAATACAATGAAGCCTGAAGAGGTTGATTTCGCCATTGCCGCTGTAAAAGACTACAAGCGTATTCGTCCTATAGTGCAGCGCGGCGATCTTTACAGGCTTGTTTCACCATATGAAAAGCCTCTTTCATCGCTTATGTATGTTGATGAAAAGAAGGAAAATGCGGCATTCTTTGCCCTCGGTCTTAGAATTAAGGGCAAGCATAGCGAAAATATCAAGCTTGACGGGCTTAATCCCGACGCCGAATACACTGTCAAGGAAATTAATTGCGGCGCTCGTCTTCATGCCGATAAATTCGCGTCTGCCGTTAAAGGTAAAGAACTTATGGACAAGGGTATATGCGTCAACCTTGAGGGCGAATACGATTCAGCATCTTTTGAAATTAACATTTCGCGGTAAACATCTCTGAATATGTCAACAAAAGTTTGGTATAATATAGACATATGAATAAAAACCTCAGAAAAAAAATCCGTATTACCGACACAACATTGCGCGACGCCCACCAATCGCTGTGGGCGACGCGTATGCGTACGGATGACATATTGAAAATCGCTTCAGAAATTGACAACGCCGGTTATTACTCCCTCGAATGTTGGGGCGGGGCGACCTTCGACGTTTGCATGCGTTTTTTAAGAGAGAATCCGTGGGAGCGTCTTCGCAAAATTAAAAAGGCGTGTCCAAACACTCCGCTGCAGATGTTGCTCCGCGGTCAGAACATTCTTGGCTACAAGCATTATCCTGATGATGTCGTTGACCGCTTTGTTGCTCTTGCGTGCGAGAACGGTATGGATATATTCCGTGTATTTGACGCATTGAACGATTCACGCAATCTTGAGGTAGCCATTGCAAGCGTCAAAAAATACGGTGGTCACGCGCAGGGCACGATTTGTTATACAACTTCGCCCGTGCATACTGTCGAAAACTATGTCAAATTGGCAAAGGAGCAGCAGTCGATGGGTGTCGACTCAATTGCCATTAAAGACATGGCAGGCATCCTTACTCCTGGCGCAGCGCGCGAACTTGTTGCGGCTCTCGTAAAGGCAATGCCCGATATGCCGTTGCAGGTTCATTCGCATATGACGAGTGGTATGGCCAGCGCAATGTACATGGCCGCTGCAGAGGCTGGCGCCGGCTGCATCGACTGCGCCATTTCTACAATGAGTTCATTCTCGTCACAGCCTCCAACCGAGTCTATGGTTTCAATTCTTGAGTCAGAAGGCTTTGATACGGGGCTCGACCAGCAGAGGCTTGCAAAAATCAACTCCTACTTTAAAAATCTCAAGGCAAAGCGTCAGCCTGCGTCATCTTCCAAGGTTGAGGCTGTAGATGCTGGTGTTCTTGTGCATGCTATTCCTGGTGGTATGATTTCCAACCTGCGCAGTCAGCTTGCGCAGCAGGATGCTCTTGATCGCCTTGACGAGGTGCTTGCCGAGCTGCCTAATGCTCGCGCCGACCTCGGTTATCCTCCGCTCGTTACGCCAACATCGCAGATTGTAGGCGTGCAGAGCGTTCTTAACGTTCTTTCCGGCAAGCGTTATTCGATGGTTACAGACGAGACCAAAAAATATGCTGCCGGTTATTACGGGCGTACTCCATCTCCCATTGAGCCAAAGTTGCGCAAAAAACTTTGCGGCAATCTTAAGCCGATTGACTGTCGTCCGGCCGATTTGCTCAAGCCTGGTCTTGTTGATGCCGCAAATGAAGTCGGAGGCCAAGCGGGCTTAGGAAGACAATACTCAGGA
>JAZOTG010000166.1:0-2506 GCA_045657505.1 Kiritimatiellia bacterium
AAACACCCGCGAGGGGCGGTTACGCCGGCTTATTTTTTTCTACGCGAAAAAAACGCCGTCATTATTCTATATAGGAGGTGATATGCCACTATCAAGATCAGATTTTTTAAAGGGGCTTCTTTCTTCAATAGGAATGGGCGCACTGCCGTCACATTCTCTTTTTGCAGCCCCAGTTGGTTGGACTCCTCCATCATGCCCTAATCTTACATTTGGTGTCATAAGCGACACGCACCTACGTACTCGCCGAGGTGCTTCTACTAAGCCAGGCGGGAATTGGCCTAATAAATACCTTAGAGCAGCATTCCAATATTTCCATGGGATTAATGTTGATGCTGTTGCTATCTTAGGGGATATGGCACATAGAGGACAGGTCGCCGAATTGCAATATCATGCCAATGTTTGGAAAGAGGTATTTACTGATAATAAGGCAAAGGATGGGCGTAAGGTAGAAAAATTATTTGTTACAGGAAATCATGATATTGACGGCGATAAATATGGTGATTTTGTAGCTAAGAAATACCCTAATCCTGCTGTACGCGCTAAATATGTACTTTCTACTGATATAAAAAGCCATTGGGAACGAATCTGGGGCGAGAAGTATGAAAATGTATGGCACAAGGAAGTAAAAGGATATCATTTTTTCGGCCGTCATTGGGGGGCGTCACATGTAGACTTTGCAAATCTTATCAATAGCTCTGCGAAGTCTTGTAATCTTGATCAAGGGCATAAGCCTTTCTTTATGTTTCAACACCGCCGTCCTTATGCTGATTTGCGTAATTTGGTGTGTCGCCATCGCAATGCATTAGCATTTTTTGGGCACAATCATTGGTCTATTGCCAATTGGAATGTTGTCTCTCATTATGGAAACGGTTTCACCGCGATTCAATGCGGTTCGTGTGAGCCTCGCGGTTGCAGGGCTGTCGGTCCCGATGCATACATCACTAAGGCAAAAATCGAGCCTTCGAAGCAGATGGGAAGCGCCCGCCAAGGCTATATAGTTCGCATCTACGACGATATGCTCGCGATTGAAAGGCGTGAGTTTGCTGTCGGCGGCAGTTACGGTTCGCAATGGATAATGCCACTCGGCAAATGCGACGTGCATCCGTTTTCAAGAGGTAAACTGCGCAATGCTGTAGGTTGCCCGCAATTTGCGGCGCGCGCGGCACTTGAGATTTCCCCAGCGAAAATTTTTGCAGATGAGATGAAAACGGTAGAAAAGAAAGCTGTAGAAATTAAGATACCGTTGGCCGATGGGAATAAGAATTCAAGAGCCTATGCCTTTGAGGTGCTTGTAAGGGGGGCGGCAAGTGACGGCGCCGGCGCAAAGAACAAAACCGAACTTCTTAAAGCCGCCTACGCAAGCGGCGTAAACCTCGGTATTGGCCATGAACCCAACGGCGGCGTAACTCTGATGCACATACCCGCGGATGAGCTGCCGGCAGGGAACAATCTGGAATTCGTCGTAACGCCGCTTTCCTCGCTTGGCACGCGAGGGCGGGCAATAACTAAAAAAATCGCGGCAAAGTCACTAATCACGGCTTCATAGACAGAGTTGTCTAAAGCATTCGTATGTGGCTATAGAGGCCGCGTTTGAGAGATTGATGCTTCTTGCGTGCTCGCCGGGCATGGGTATGCGGAAAAGCGACTCGGCATATTTGCTGTAGAATTCCTTTGGAAGTCCGGACGATTCATTGCCGAATGCAAGAGCGCAGCCGTCTTCGAATTTGCAATCGTAAAGTGATTTAGCGCCATGGGTCGAAAGAAAAAATATCTTCTTTGGTTTTGCGGATAGAAGATAATCCTCCCATGAATCGTGGATATGTATTTTGAGATGCTGCCAATAATCTAATCCGGCCCTGGCGATAGAGCGATCGTCAAGGGTAAAGCCAAGCGGCCGCACGAGGTGAAGCTTTATGTCAAGTCCAACACAGAGCCTTCCGATGGCGCCTGTGTTATGCGGAATTTCCGGCCTCAACAAAACGATATGAAACTTGTTATTCATGACCATATTTTACAGTATTTTGGCAGAAAATAGCGGTAAAATTTGGGGACACTCCCCATTTTTTTGGGGGAGTGTCCCCATGTTCAAGAAAAGCCGTTGAGCAAAATTACGCTGAAAATGATTGATTATGCGAAAATATGATTATAAAATGTATAGGCATTGTTAAAATAGAATGGAGTGAAAAATTGTGAAAGAAGTATCGGCAATCTTGTTAGAGTTGAATGCTCTTAAGGTCGATTGCATTATCGGCGATAGGCCCGAAGAGCGTGAGCGCGAGCAGTCATTAATTCTTGATGTTGAGATGGAATTGGATTCTACGGTTGCATATAGCGACAGTTTGAATGACACGGTAGACTATGTAGCACTGTCCGAAAGTATTACGACGCGCCTCAAGCAGGAAAAATGCTTTATGATTGAGCGCGCGGCATTTGTTGCGGCGCAAGCCTGTCTTGAGTATGGTGTCGTTCGCTCTGCACGCGTAAAAGTGCGAAAGAGTGGTACTGT
>JAZOTG010000167.1:0-3768 GCA_045657505.1 Kiritimatiellia bacterium
CACGACCGCCACGCACACAAGCGCGGCGACCATCCACAAATCCCACTTGAGATAGTAGTGGGACAAAATCATTTTAAGACCCTTCCTTCTTTGGACGTATCGTCTAGTCCGTAAAGCTTAGCCGAACCGCACAAAGCAATGTCGATTTCACGACATAAATCAGGATACCACTTGAGCTTAGAGCGCTCCAGTTCCGGCTTACGACCTTTGCGCATATCGTACGGCGCTATAATAACCGAAACGTTCCGGACCCCTACTGCATGAGCAAGATAAAAAATATCCTCAATCGCATCATCACCGACCGGCACGCAACCTATCGTTACCGACTTACCGTGAAGCATTATATCACCACCAAGATTTACGCGTTTATCCGCCTTCGCCCGCGCCCTGTCAGATGCATTCGGATACGAAACCTTAAGAGACAGATAAAATCTCGAATTGGGATTTAAGTACTCAATTCCATAAACTCCCTCTGGCATTTGCCTATCCCCTTCACGCAATTTAGGTCCCAATGTTCCACTGAAAGCCGTCATCGGATATTCACGAGGAGTTTTCCAGCCCGGAGCATGCACCTCCACGCAGCGCTCATTTTTGAAAACCAGTATTCTAAGCTTTCCGCCCGAGATTTTTGCAGCATCTTTAAGATGAGGCTTCTTCCTGAGAATCGCGGCAATACGAGTATCCACACTGTGCCTCGAAACCGAAGTAATCGCTTTACCGCATACAAATATCGCTACCGCTGCAACAAACAGAGCGATTGCAATCATTATTTTCATTTTAGACAGTCTTTTTATACTTGAATAAGCATCTATCTTCATCACCGCCAATTATACCACTTTAAAACGTAAAACGGAAATTGTACAATTAAATGAGTCAAATCGGAAAGGCAAGTTGTCGAGGTGGCGGAAGGATGCTCTGAAGAAAAAAGATAGGGAACGAAAGAAGAAGCAAAAGCGTAGGAAGGAACGCCCCCATGGGGGCGTCGCGCGAAAAAACAACAAAGGCATCGCAGTTTGTAGTATGATGAGAGCTTCTAAAACAAATCATCCATATATAAAAAAAGACGCCATGAGAAATTATATCACACAACACGTTCCAGGGACACACCTGACATTTGAGCAAAGACAAACGGTGACCGCTGACGCGCCCCACCAAAGCACCACCACCGTCGCGCCTATCACCGCATACTTAAAAAATTCTCAATCTTCGCTTATTCATTTTATAAAATCAATTCGTTTTCCATCCGCGCCTTTCGGCGGACTTGCGGATGAATCGCGGGAGATTAACCCAAATGGAGTGGAAGCCGTATCCGCCCTTCTTCATCTCGTCTATCGCATCGCCTAGCATCCAACCCTCGCGAAGAATGCGATACATCGCGCACATCATTCCCGTCCGGTCGGCACCATGCTGGCAATGCACCAAAACAGGAACGGCGTTCGTATCGTCAACGATAGAAAGGAATTCGTCAACGTATTTGTCCTTCATATTTCGATTCGCCGCACCAAACGCTACCTCAGTTTACAATCGGCGTCATTGGAGCTGTCCATAAAAACGATTGGCAATATCAATCCTTGATATTAGCGTACTTTATTATCCACTCGTCGACAGAGCCGAACATAGGATGACAGTTAGAATAAATATTATCGGACTCTCGCCATGTCTCCCAAAGCGTTGTCGCGCCACGCGACAGCATATACATCCACCCCGGAAAGCCCTTGTGCAAAACTATCTTTCGCGCCAAATCCACCCGGCCGTTTTCAGAAAGTACCATAAGCATATATCGCGTTGAAAATATACCTGTATACGGTGCGCACCCCTTAACCTCTACAGCTTTCACCAAATTGGCAAATGCCGCTTCTCGCTGATCATCGGGTACAAGCCCGTAATACAGCCCTATCGCCTGAGCCGATTGAGTCCCGTTTGAAATGACTCCGCTCTTGACATACTTCGAAATAAACGCCGAACGAACTTTTTGAGCGATTGCATCAAACTGCCGCGCCTCTTCAACCTTGCCTAAACGCCGGGCGAACTTTGCCGTTAGCGTAACAAAGCGATACCAATGAGCCGTAGCAACAACATCTCTCGGCGCCCGCTCAAGCGCTTCATGATCGCCAAGACACTGCGTAACTATTCCGTTCGGGCATTTTGCATCGACAAGACGCACATAACGCGAGCATACCGAATAAAAATCCAATGCGCGCAACTCATTGTAATGTTGAAGCAGAGAATCTATCAGTTCAGGCACGGCAAGCGCCCACGACATAGGGCCGGAGCGGCCGCCAAAGCCACTGTCGGCGATACCGACATAAGGTGCCGTTTCGGTAATCCACCCGTCATTTTCAGCCTCGTTCGCAAAGTCCCGCAATATTTTCAAATATATTTCGCGCATATCAAAATTAAGTATATACGCCTCTTTCACCGCTATCAGATCACCTCCATAGCCAAGCCTTTCACGGCCCGGGCAATCTGACTGAACGCCGCCAAGGAGATTTGCCCTGAACGTACGCACACACATTTCATGAATTGCCGTCAAATCTTTACGCTCCTGCGACAATTTCTTTATTTTCAATTCACGCGCCTCGGGAAGCATAGAATATGTTCTACGCCGCGCCTGTCCATGTTTCAATAAATGCTTTGCACTCCTGATTTCCGCATAACGGAATATATGCCATGTAAACGGAGGCCGGAAGACCTCCGGCGCGGATTTAGCGCCCACTCCACCGCATATGTACACATCTCTCTGCGCTCCTATATCCGGCGCGCCCGGCCCGCCGAGCCCCGGGCGCTTTATCTGGCCTGCAGTCTGCGTCAGAACATTGACAGTACCGTTGGCGTTCAAGCGTTCACCGTAGACAATCTCAATTCGCCGCCCCCTGTCTTCACCGCTAAATTCAAATTCCGGCACACCCGAAACGTTAACCCCGAAATCAACAACCTGCACTTCGCCCTCCTTTACCCAGCGAGCGCTGCCCACGCATGTTTCACGGGCGAGAGTCTGCGGACTTGCACTATGCCATGAAACAATCTTTCCCTTAGGCCCCTCAACCTTTGCCGCTGGCTTCCACAGACTATCGTGCGGAGCCGTGGCATCGATCTCCGTTCCTAAATATACACAGTTTTTCATGACATTTGTCATGCGCCATTTCCACTCAAGCGGTTTTTCAACGCCGTCAATCGACAACTTGAAGCACGGCCGCCCGTGAGAAACGTTATTCCTGAAGCATTTCGACCCCCAAAACCTCAACGGAGTCATGTTATAGAACCCATTACCCAAGCGTACATAAACCGTATTGGTAGCTGGGTAGGGGTATAATGCGCACCGGGTATCTGCGCTTTGTGTTTTACCGGCAACCTTAACGGGGCCGAGCTTATGCGAGTAAATTGTTTTATCATAAACACTCCACAATGTCTGCAGGCCGGAAGAATCCATTAAAGCGCAATCGCCTCCATCGCCGATGCCCACCCAGCCAAATCCCGCACATGCGAAATGCATATTAACCTCGCGAGCGCCCTGCGGCAAAACAAACTCAGCCTTGAATTCGGGAGCCCGCTCAACATTGTACCATTGAGCACCATCCAATTCGGGGCGGCCGTCGCCGATCCACGGCATATCCGATAAATCCAAAGCAGTGCCACCGGCGGCAAACGCCTGAAGAGAAAGGGAAAAAACGCACACTTTAAGTCTACTACTTATCGACATCATTATAAAAACTCCAATTAAAAGCAAAAACATTTCACAGATATTGTAGCATATACTGCAAACTGTTT
>JAZOTG010000168.1:0-3808 GCA_045657505.1 Kiritimatiellia bacterium
GCTTTCCGAAACCGGTATTTTCAATTTCAAGCGCGATAACATCCTCATTGCCGCCCCCTGACTTTGCCGGAAGCCGTGCGTCACGCACGACGAAACGATAACCCATGTGATCGCGCACGAACTTATTCATCGTCTGGCCGTCATATTCAGCCAAATTCGGCATCCCTTCGAAAGCATATTTTTTAGAGTCAAAAACAAGATCATTTGTCAGGAAATCTGCCAACGTATGACCGCGCTCGCCAATATTGCGCAAATAGTTAAGGTGGGTATCATACCATTCTTTGACGATGTTCCATTTTTCAAGCTGAAAAAGCCCCATGTTTTTTTCAAGCCAATCGCGGCCGATATACGCCATCTCGCCGCCATACGGATGATTTTCGAATGTCTTAAGCATTTCTACGCCACGCTCACGCTTAAAGTCTCCCGCCCATGTACCATAATCCCACCAAGTGCCGAGGTACCCGTCGTTATACATTCCGAGTCGCTTTAAGTATTTGTCGGTAAAAGGCAACTTCTTAAGCGTCTCGAGCGTTTTTGTTCCCGACATTTTATTTACATAATCCGGTGCTCGAACAAGAACGGAAATACTCTCGGGGAGATTGTCGCAATACTCCTTTAAAATGCGGTTCATGTACTCGGCCTTGCAATAATCGGAAGAATGCATTTCACCCCAGGGGCCCGCGATCCCGGCCTCGACCGCCACGACCACATCGTCGTATTCCGCCATAATTTTCGACAGATCACGAATGTGACCGAGCAGAATATCGAAATCTTCCGGCTCACATCCGGGGTGCTCGCTCCATGTATAACCGAGGCGGACTATAAGCGATCCGCCTTTAGCTCTCGTCTCGCCAAGAAAGCGGCGAACATCTTTTTTCATCGCTTCCGTAATCGGAATGTCCTCGCCGCCGACTCTCGCGTCCGGCGGACGCTTTCCGTTCTGCTCGCGCCCGCCGGAAAACCGGCTTAACTCCCAAAGCGACGAAGCGTACCTGTCAACTCCACGCCAATTCGGAAGCCCCTCGGGCTTAAACGTAACCCAACCGCCCCCTGCATTACCTCGCGCGGGATTCTTAAAAGATTCAGTACCGTCCACGTATGAGATATCCGACTTGACGAAATGATGCTTTTCGCCTACTGCGGCAAAAGCATTTGCCGACACTATCAAGGCGGTTAGAAAAACAGTTTTTTGAAGACAACTAAACATACGCGTTTTATATATCTTTGTTAACTCACACTACGAAATATCATAACACTAAAATTATAGCATAAATAAACATATCCTTCAATTTTGTCGCAGATTCGGCTTTAAGGCGATTTCTTTCAATTCTTTCGGGGCAAGCTCAAGTTCAACACCATTAAGCTTTACTTTTCGCGGACTTACACAATCGGTATTAAGCAGATATATCCGATCTTTATAAATGCTCCAATTTATGTAATCCGCATCTTCGCCGCCGAGCAAAAAAGGCTGACTTTCACGCACCAGACTGCGGCAGAGCGTCTTCCAGAATTCCAGTCTAAACGCCCTGAACGAGGGAAATTCCTCCGCCTCACGTCGCGCTGCGGGATAATCCCATGCAAGACACATCCAAAAAGCGCCTTTACCGCAGTTCGCTTTAACAAGATACGGTTTTTTACCCATCGTGGCCACAATCTCAACGTTTTCACCAAGCTCGACATCGGCAACACGCAATTTGGCCGAAAGATGCGCCGGATACTCAGCCTTTAAAAATTCCGGCGCCGAAGACTTAACCATCAGAATATCCTCGGATAGAAATACGTCTTTGACCTTCACTCCGGGAACAGCCTGAACAATATCGCTTGCGGTATAGTTGGCATACTCGCGATCGATGCGCGAAGAAAGCTGCGGCGTGCAAAGAACCACCTGACCGCCTTGAGAGACGTATTCGCGCAATGTTTCGGCTATTTTCTCGGTCATCGTATTCCAGCCGCCGAAAATAAGAACCTTGTAATCCTTAAGCTGCTCAACTTTCAAGGCGTCATCGATATTTACAACATCAACCTGCCCGTGGGGCGAGCCTCCAAGCCATCCGTTGGCAAAAGGCTTCAGGGCGTCCGTCGGGCGGGGATAGAATTCCTCCATGATCGCCTCCCACGTGAACTCCGGAGCACCTACGCGCCAATTGGCATTTGTAGCGGCGAGATGATGCTGACCGAAAATCGCAAAGGTATTCCAGGTCATACCGACGTAGCCGTCATAATTACCGAGCGCAAGCGCCGCCGGAACTTCCGGCATTCCATTAGCACGCGGATGCGTTTTGGTCCATTCGTAAAACTTCTTAATCGTGCGGCGATACGCCTTTGGAGCTTCCCCGTGATATTCCTGCTTGGGGGAATTGAACGGATCCATCTTTTCATCGGCGGGCGTGTATGGATGAGCCTGCGTTGACTGAGAACCAGACTCTAAAACCATCATTGAAGTTCCCATAAGCCACATTTCCTTCAAACCTACTTCAAGCGAATCCATCTTCTGAGGAACGGCATACGGAACGCGCGGCCAGCATGTCTGCCATTCATGCGCGAGCCAGGCGCTCCACCAGTTTATACCCCTGCGCTTGGCGGCCCCGCGAGCCTCGGCGGTAGCATACGCGAGATTTCCACATCCGACGGCATACATTTCGTTGCAGATGTAATCGATCCCGCCGTCAAGCTCGTAGCAGGCGAGGGGACTGCCTGATGTCGAGAAAAGCTGAGGTTCGCGCCCTTCGACACTGCGCTTCAACTGTGCCTTCTTAGGCGCTGCGAGCATATTACCAACGAGCCACTCGTGAGCCTCTTTGAGATTGGAGAGCTTAGGCCAGCTTTTAAAGTAACTCTTCTCATCTTGATAAAGAAACCCGGCATATTCGCCGATATTGTTGCCGAGATATAATTCTCCCCATACGTCCTTAAGCCGCTTGGTTTCCGATTCATTCTGCCGCCCATAGATCGTCATGACGCGAATGCGGTTTTTCTTCGCCAAATCGTACCATTCACCAAGATGCTCCGGCATGAGATTTTTAGGATTTCCCCACTGCACCCAAAGATTACATTGACCGTTCGTCATCAGTTCGTACCGTTCAGGACTATCCCCGTACCCTGTAACGCCGACCAGAATTTCATCTGCACCCGCCGGCGGCGCTGCGTACACGCCACTCAAAAAGAAGAGTAAAAATGAAAATAGCACAATGCCCACATACATCTTTTTTTTCATATTTGCAGAAGCCCCTTCTTTTTTCTTCTTTCTGCGAACAATCCAGAAGAAAAGCCCGACAAGTATCACAACAGTACCGACACAGCCTAAAACAATCCCATAATAAAATCCATGTTTTTTTTGCTCTTCACTCTCCTGTCCATTAGCCTTTTGCTCTATTATCTCTTTTACATTAGCGCCCACATTCTCTAGCATTTTCCAAAGACGATCTGCATTGCCTTTATCTGTGTAGATAGTTAACACTCCACATCTTTCGAAAGCCCCATCCCCAATGCTTGTGACGCTCTCAGGTATCGTAACGCTCGTAAGAGACGAACAGTCATAAAACGCATATTCCCCGATTCTTGTGACGCTGTTAGGTATCGTAACGCTTGTAAGAGACGAACAGCCTTTAAACGCGCTACCTCCAATACTCGTGACGCTATTAGGTATCGTAACGCTCGTAAGAGACGAACAGCCCAAAAACGCCCCAAGCCCGATACTCGTGACGCTATTAGGTATCTTGACGCTCGTAAGAGACGAACAGTCCAGAAACACCTCATCCCCGATACTTGTGACGCTATCAGGTATCGTAACGCTCGTAAGTGACTTACA
>JAZOTG010000169.1:0-2860 GCA_045657505.1 Kiritimatiellia bacterium
GAAAACTGCTGCTACGGCGAAACGGAAATGCTTACATTCAACCTTGCAAAACTCGGCATGCTCGGAGAGCTCGTCCACGCTGAAGGCGCGTACATCCACAATCTTTGCGGCATGGCCTCTTCGCACGCCCCCAGCAGCGAATACTGGCGCTTTGACGAAAACCGCCGGTACGGCGGCAATCGCTACCCGACGCATGGGCTGGTGCCGCTTTGCCTTACGTTTGACATCAACCGCGGCGACAGGCTCGACTATCTCGTTTCTGTCGACTCATGCAAGGCCAATTTCCAATACCACATGAAGCACACGCTGAAGCAGGACGACCCGCGCAGAAACGCCGATATGAAAATGGCCGATATGAATTCATCGTTGATCAAAACGGCGCTCGGCAAATCTCTCATGATTCAGCACGATGTCGTATCACCTCGCCCTTATTCACGCATCCAACTCGTTTCCGGCACTAAAGGGATTGTAAGCGGCTATCCATTCAGAATGATGCTCCGCAAAGACCCGCTTGACCACCGGCACGGCTGGTTCACCAGCGAAGAAACAAACGCATTGAGAGAAAAGTACCGCCATCCCCTGTGGAAGACGATGCAAACGCTCGCCAAGCGCGTCGGCGGCCACGGCGGAATGGACTTTATTATGGATGCCCGCTGGGTCTACTGCCTCCAGTTCGGCCTGCCGCTCGACATGGACGTATATGACCTCGCCGCAACATGCTGCATTTGCGAACTTACCGAAAAATCCGCAAACCGCCGCGGCAAATCGTATGACATTCCAGATTTTACACGCGGAGCGTGGCGTACCACCAGGCCCATGGGCATTGTGGACATTGACTTGAAGCGCATGGGCATAAGCGATGAGAACGTAAAAAAAGACGATGCTCAAATCACGGTCTGACACATGACACATCCATACACGAAAAAAGGCTCCGGTAAACACCGGAGCCTTTTTTTGTCTCGATAGATTTCAAATGTATCAGAATGTCGCAGTAAGCGAAATGCCGGTAACAAAGTTCCACGTGCGGTCAAGGTGCCTGCGCCACTGGCCGTTGTAGGCGGCGGCGGCCTCGCGCATCCTGTCATCGAAAAGATAGTCGTAGTAGGCGATATACGCGCCTAATGTAAGATAGCTGTTGATGGCGTATTCAAAATCGAGACGTATTGACGTATCCATCAAGCCGCCATGATTGAAACCCTCCACTTTTTCAAGCTCGGAAAAATAGCCCTTGGTGCGCAACGAATTGCCGATACCCTGCGCGACCGACGGACGAACCGTGAAGGACTCGTTGATATCGAAGGTGTGCCCGAGTTCCAAACTTGCATATGTGCCCTCATCGCGCATGAGGTCGCGTTCGATGTAAAGCGTAGGCTCGACCCAATGCCCCGAAAGTGAGAGCTCCGCCATAACGTACTGTGTGTTGCTGTAGCGAGGCATATACTCGTACATATAGCTGAGATCGACACAAAGGGAGCCGACCGACTCGCTTATTTCAAACTCGTGGGCGAGCCCCACATATGAATCGAGAGTGGTATACTTTCCGGCTCTGTTGCCGTATTCAAAGCGCTTGCCGTTACCTTTTGTAACATCAAAATAAGCTTCGGTAGCAAAGTAAAGCCAATCAAAGAAAGTGATTTCGGCGCCAGGTCTTACGATGGGATCCATACCATCAATAACACCATATGTCATATAACGGGAATCAAATGAAATTGATGCAGATGCGGTTACAAGAGGATATTCATCATAACAAACGCCTTCGCCTGCCTCATAAGAAAAAGCTGCACTATCAGCAGCAAACACACCGCCCGTAACAGATGCCGCAAGTAATGCGAATGTCATTTTAGCATTTTTCATTTCTTTTAATTTTCCTTTCTATTGTTTGTTGACATATAATCATATCATATCTACGCGATGTTTTCTTCCAAAAAACCAAAATGAGCAGAACATCGCGAAAATTATTCCGGCGCCGATGCAAAGCCACATGCCGCTGTGGCTGACCATCAACGCATGGTAAACCGTTGCAACACTCCACCCTAAAAGCGTGAGGTAAAGCACGAAAACAGTGCCGTAGAAATTGCCTATCTCGCGAAAGACAACGCCTGTTGCCGCAAGGCACGGAATATAAAGAAGCACAAAAAGAAGAAACGAATACATCTGATGCACCCCTTTAGGGAAATGCCTTTTAAGCGAATCTATTGCGGCGGAATCCTGATCATCGCCGACAGCCTCTTCCTTTGCGCCCGCCAAACCGAGCGGATCGACAAGCCCGTCGAAAACGCCTTTGAGATTGTCTGGTATCGAAGCAAAAGCCGACTTGAGCCCGCCGACAAGAGAATATTCCTCCTCCGCGGCCGATGACGCACCGGACTCTGCCGTCTTTTGAGCGGCATCATCCTGTCCGTAAAGCCCTTTCATCGTGCCGATAACCGATTCCTTTGCAAAAAGCCCCGTGAAGATTGCGACGCTCGCCGGCCAATTGTCTGACTCGACTCCGATCGGCTCGAATACAGGCGTTATGGCCTTGCCCGCAACAGAGAGCAGAGACTCCTTTTTGTCCTCGTTGCCTATCGAGCCGTCGGTGCCGACGGTATTGAGGATACCGAGTACGAGAACCATGGGAACGATAAACTTGCCGGCACGCCAAATGAAAATCTTGAGACGCTCCCATGTGTGAAGAAATATGTGTCGCGCACGCGGCAAATGATACGGCGGAAGCTCCATTATAAAATGAGTAGGCTCACCCTGAAACAGAGTATGCTTGAGAATCAGGCCGGTAACGACTCCGAGAACGATGCCGGTAACATAAATGAAAAACACCAATTTGCCCGGATTCTGCGGAAAAAACGCAGCGGCGAACAGC
>JAZOTG010000170.1:0-2310 GCA_045657505.1 Kiritimatiellia bacterium
AGCGTTTTTTCACGGCCGAGAAGCTGCAGCATCTCAAAAAGCCCTATCCCCTCGCCACGGCCGGAAACAGCCACACGAATCGGATGCACCCACGGCCCCATTCCGTTACCCTGCGAAAGGCTCTTGACTATATCTTCAAGAGCGGGAGCCGTCCATTCAGGCGCCTTTGAAAACCTCTCGACCAAATCTGAAAGAAGTTCCTTGACGCCCTCCTTTTTAAGGCGTTTCTCTACGGCCTTGGCATCCATTTCAAAATCGTCAGAGAAGAAGCAACCGCACGACGAAGGGATATCGTTCAAGAACTTGGTGCGCACTTGAAGCTGATCGACAAGATACGGAAGGTCGAAGCCCTCTGGAACAGCCATGCCCGCGGCCTCAACACGGCTTACCAACTGAGACGCGAAAACATCCTTAGGCATGCGTTTAATATACTCACCATTCATCCAGCCGAGTTTTTTCATATCAAACTTGGCTGCGGTGACATGCACTTTCTCCAAATCAAAAAGCGAAACCATCTCTTCCTTGGTGAGCACCTCGCGCTCATCGCCCGGATTCCAGCCGAGAAGAAGAAGATAATTGAAAAGTGCGTCGGGCAAATAGCCCTGCTCCTTGAATTCACCGACAAACGCTGCCCCATCGCGCTTGGAATAAGGCTTGCCCTGCTGATTGACAATCATTGAAAGGTGCGCATATTTAGGTATGGGGGCGCCAAGAGCCTTGAAAATCTCAATATGCTTGAACGTGTTCTCGACATGGTCGTCACCGCGTATGATATGTGTAACGCCCTGATCGATGTCGTCAACCACATTTGCAATGTGGAATATGGGAGACCCGTCAGAGCGGACTATGGCAAAATCTTGGATATCCTCCGCCTTTTTCGCCATATGGCCTTTTACGATGTCATCAAACTCAATAGTACCCTCCTTGGGCATACGGAACATTGTTACGACACCGGTCTTGCCGTCGCGGCTCGTCTTTTCTATTTTATAGGCCCTGCCCATGGCGATGAGGCGTTCCACGCATTCCAAATGACGGGCTGCGTTTTTTGTCTGGTAAAAAGGCTCCTCGTCGTAATCCAACCCCAGCCACTTCATGCAGTCCATCAATGCAGCGATAGCCTCGGGAGTCGAACGCTCGAGATCGGTATCTTCAACACGGAGCAGGAATTTACCTCCGGTGTGGCGTGCGAAAAGCCAATTGTAGATAGCGGCGCGAATATTGCCGATGTGAACTTTGCCCGTAGGAGACGGAGCGAATCTGACTCTAATATTCTCTGACATAATGGCATTATTATACCACTTTTTTTGATATAATTATTCTTGATATGCAAAATAAGTTCAAACAAGCCTCAATCCCGCTTCCTACAATCCGGCGCTACCCCATCTACCTTCGTGCAATCAAAGCAAAGATTGCAGGTGGCGAACTCTATGTGTCAAGCGCTGCAATTGCCGAAGAATTAGGCTTCGACCCCGTCTTGTCACGCAAAGATCTCGCCATGGCGGGCATTCCCGGTAAGCCGCGGCTCGGCTACCCTGCACAAGAGCTTTGCAAGGCGATAAACAGCGCCCTCGGATGGGACAACCCCATTGAAGCGGCTCTTATAGGCGTAGGCTCACTCGGAAGCGCCCTTCTGGGCTACAGCGGTTTCGAAGAGCAAAACCTTTCCATAACGGTGGCGTTTGACGCCAGCCGTCTTAAAGTGGGAATGAATGTCCACGGCGTAAAGGTGCGCCCCATGGACGACATTGTACGCGTGATCCAGCAGCTCAAGCTCCCTATCGGCATCATCACGGTGCCCGCATCGGTAGCCCAGGAATGCGCAAACAAGCTTATCAGCGCCGGCATTAAGGCAATTTGGAACTTTGCGCCTATTCAACTGAACGTACCTGAACATATTATCGTGCAAAACGTGGATCTGGCACAATCGCTTGCGGTCCTGTCGCACTCGATCACAAAAACGACTTCAAACAATTAACGACAACACACCGATGAAGAAAATCGCGGTACTGATGGGCGGCACGTCAAACGAGCGCGACGTGTCGATTCAAAGCGGCAACAATGTATGCAAAGCACTTGCTTCTCTTGGCAAATACGATGTGATTCCCGTAACGCTCGATTCAGACAGTCTCTCAGGCATGCCCGAAGGCATTGACGCGGCCTACATAACGCTCCACGGCGGATGGGGCGAAAACGGAGGCGTCCAAAACGCGCTTAATATGCGCAAAATACCGTACACGGGGCCCGGAGCGATGTCCTCTCGAATCGCAATGGACAAAGTCAAAACGAAAATGGTGCTCGAGATGAAAGGCG
>JAZOTG010000171.1:0-8001 GCA_045657505.1 Kiritimatiellia bacterium
GATCCTGTTGCGAAGCTTTCTTCTGTTCTTGACGAAATTGGACGCGACAAGAACGCGGATGTTGACGCGCTTTTATGGCGCAACGCAAATTGATTAGTCGGATGGGCGGCGGTAGCCCGCACATTCGACTAACCGATTGCACTGCCCCCGGGGA
Organism: Kiritimatiellia bacterium; assembly: GCA_045657505.1. Taxonomy (GTDB): domain Bacteria; phylum Verrucomicrobiota; class Kiritimatiellia; order RFP12; family UBA1067; genus UBA1067. The sequence continues at coordinate 155 of JAZOTG010000171.1, forward strand.
AGCGGAAATTGCGTCTGCCGCTTTTTAAGCATACAGATGTTATGATATAATTCTGCAGATTTAACGATACGCAAAACTTTCTCGACCGGAAAAGTTTCATCCAACAATCAGAGACATCATAAAACGAATGACAAAAAGCGGTATTACTCAAGAGGAATTGATCGGCTGGGGCGGCAAAGACGTTTTCAATCAGGCACTTGCGCTGTGCAATGCGGGAGTTGTCAAAAACCCGAAATATGACGAAAACGAGTTCAAAGTTTCCGGAGAGATCATCCAGGGCGGCGGTTGGCCGATGCCCGTGTCATTCACGCTTGAAGAAGGCTGCCGCATACATTCGCATTGCCCTTGCTACGCAAATCAAAGACTTGGACAAGTATGCCCGCATGTAGTGGCCATTGGCATTGCGCTTATGGTCACTGAAATGGAATATGAAACCGTAGAGAGCAAATCATGCGGGCAAAAAGCCAGCCGGCACGGCCCGGTTGAAGTGACGGCCGACGAAATCAACAAAGAAAATTTCATTGAAGTTCCAATGAAGCCGAAGTATTATGCGGTAATCTGCGGATGCCGCAACTGGCTTTCCGTGACACTTGACGCCTGGTATGGTGAAATAGAATTTCCCGCCTGCTCCGTACAGGCCGAAAAAACAGTATATCTCGAAGACTCAAGCGACCCGTACATTCGCCGCGTCCGCTCCATTGAAGACGAGAGAGAAGCCATTAATCTGCTTAAATCCATGGGCTTTGAACCCGGATACAAAAGCGGCGACCTGAAGCTCGGCACTATAGACCAGCACGACATTCTCAACTTCTTCGGCGGCGGGCTGGCCCGTTTGCGCCGAATGGGCTGGACGGTCGACATTGATGAAAAACTATGCCGCACCATAGACTCGATGCGCTCCATTCTCCCTCTTGTCAAAATAAAGGACGCGCCATCAGGCGGATTCGATGTTTCATACACTTTTGACGCCCAAGGCGAAATCATCGACCCCATTGAGGTTCAAGCCGCGCTCAACAGAGGCGACGACTTCATCATGAAGGACGGCAATGTGCTGCTTTTGGACGGGAAGGCCGTAGAAACGATGCATTCCGTGTTTCGCGACACCGCAACGTCCCAGGGCGGCGCTGCCGCCGGGTGGTTTCGCGTCAAGGCCATCCACGCCGCCTATGTCAAAAGTTCGCTCGATGCCCTTTCCGACGTTATCGAGACCGACGACACGCAGGCTGCGCAGTGGCGAAAAAACGCCGCAATGCGAAACAGGGAAAAAGACGTTAAATTTGAACCCGTTGATCTGGGGAAACTGGAAAACGTACTGAGACCGTATCAGAAACAAGGCGTATACTGGATGCGTTTTATGGAGCGTTCAGGCATGTGCGGTCTGTTGGCCGACGAAATGGGCCTCGGGAAAACCCTGCAAACGCTGACATGGCTTCAACTCCCCCGGGCCGATTACGCTTCGACGCGTCTGCCCTCTCTCATCGTCTGTCCAACATCTCTCCTGCGCAACTGGGAGGCCGAAGCCGCAAAATTCACGCCATGGCTCAAGGTCCATGTCGTTTCAGGCGGCAAACGCGCCGACGACTTCCACAAAATAGACACATGCGACATTGCAATCACCTCGTATGCTCTGCTTCAGCGCGACTTTGACGAGGCATGGGCCGAAAGGAGATTTTCGGCTGTCGTACTTGATGAGGCGCAGAACATCAAAAACCGCCAGACAAAAAACGCCAAGGCCGTGAAAATGCTTCAGTGCGAGAGGCGTCTCGTACTGACCGGCACGCCTGTTGAAAACTCCGTTGCCGACGTCTGGTCGATATTCGATTTCTTGATGCCGCAATATCTTGACGACTATGAGAATTTCAAACTCCGTTACGAAGAGCCCATAGCGGAAGGCGGCAGCGGAGCAAACGACGCGCTCGAGCGCCTCAAACGCAAGCTTCATCCGTTTATTCTCCGCCGCGTAAAAAAACTGGTAGCAAAAGACCTGCCGGACAAAATCACGAAAATATCGTACTGTCCGATGGACGAAGACACTCAAAGGGAATACAATCAGATACTCGCCAACACCCGCAGGCAGGCAGGCGAAATGATACGCGCCAAGGGATTGTCAAAATCAAAGTTCGAAATACTCGCGATGCTGATGAAACTTCGCCAAACGGCCTCCGTCGGCAAGCTTCCGGCGTTCATGGAACAGCTCGAATCGGCTATAGCGGGCGGACACAAAATACTTGTGTTCTCCCAGTTTGTCAAAATGCTTCAGATTATCGCGGCGGAGCTCCAGGAACGCGGAATCAAATTCTGCTATCTCGACGGATCCACAAAAGACCGTCTCGGGGAATGCAACAAATTTAACAACAGCGCCGAAATACCCGTTTTTCTCATTTCACTCATGGCGGGCGGCACAGGGCTTAATCTTACCGGCGCCGACATGGTTATACACTACGATCCATGGTGGAATCCTGCAATTGAAGCACAGGCCACAGACAGAGCGCACCGCATAGGACAGAAGAAAAGCGTCTATGTCATGAAAATGATTGCATCGGGGACAATAGAAGAGCGGATACTTGCCCTGCAGAAGAAAAAGGAAAGCGTAATTTCGGCAACGGTCTCCACGACGGATTCGGCCGTCATGGAAAAACTCTCCGCCGAAGACATAGCTTCTCTGCTAAGTTAAACGCACAGAGCTGCGGAGCAAAGCCAGAACTCACCTGGCCAGAAACACCCTCGCCTCGCCTGCCCATACCGGGACGCCGTCAACACAAAGCGAGCCGTCGGACGCGATACCGCTGGATATGCCGGTTACGGGCTCTGTGTCCGAATCGGTCTGAACTACCTGCACCTTGCGAGACTTGAGCATGTCCACGCGTGATATATCTTCGTATAGGCTTGCAAAACCTCCCCTGAACCAAACGCCATACAACTCGCCAAGTGTATCCAGAACAGCATCTCTTACATCATCGACACCGATCGACAGCCCCTCAAGCCTGAGCGATGTGGCTCTTGCCGAAATATCACCGGGAAAATCACACTGTTTAACATTAACGCCGATGCCGACAATTACGTTATCGCCGGCACGCTCGCATAATATGCCGCAAATTTTCCTGCCGTTCACGTAAACGTCGTTCGGCCACTTCAACCGGACCGCGCCATCGCTGCCAAGCAGCCTCGCAACGGTCTTTACTACGGCAAGCCCGGCCACGAGAGGAAGTGTCGCAGAATGTGCGACGGAAAGCGGGGCGACATCAACCACGGCCGACATGACAAGATTCTCGCCCGCCGCCGAATGCCACTTGTGGTCGAGACGCCCTCTTCCGGCACTCTGAAAATCGGCCGTGAACACATCGCCGTGCTTTCCCGCCCTCGCGTCGTTGTTCGTCGACGCCGTAACAGCTTTATGGACCACATTCCACTTCATACAAAGCAAATTTAAAAATCAAGGCCGCAAATTTCACTGTCAAGAAGAACGCCAAACATAAAACGCACCTTCTCGCGCATCAACCGAGCAAGAGCAAGGATATCGCTCGAAGTCGCCCCTTCGCCCGCAACGATCACATTCGCATGCTCCCGCCATACTCTCGCGCCGCCAACAGTTATGTTTTTAACACCCGCCGCCTCAAGCAGACGGCCGGCAAAATCGCCAGGCGGGTTTTTAAACACGCTGCCGCAGGTCCGCGGAGGAAATGCCTTGCGCCTTTTCAAAAACACATCTTCCTCTTCGGCAAAACCGGCACAGGATAATTCGACCTCTTCTATGACACCGTTTATAACGCTTTTGCGATATGCAAAGCCGCACTCGCTTTTACCCATCCAGCGCCCCGAAACCTTGACCCGAAGCACAAGCTCTGATATTGAATGCCCAAACGCGCCGGCATTCATTTTAACCCATCCGCCTACCGTTCCGGGAATGCCGGCCATCCATGGTATTTTTAACATGGAGCCGGGCATGCCCGCCTGCACAACACATGCGCCATCTTGCCCGAACACGCGCCTGGTTTCGGGCTGCGGCAAACGGAAATACTCCAAATCTGTTGTCAGATCGCTGACCCACGTATTCGACCCCATTCCCGCGACACGTCTCGGCCCACCCGTAACGGACACGCCGCCGGTGCGGAAAAACGAATACTCCGACAGAGGGACTTTTTGCGAACGCGCCCGACCGCGGCTGCAGTCACGCACAACATCGCCAGCGACTTTTATTATGTCGCCGGCGCCAAGAAGCAATGTAACATCCCCGCTGTCAGACTCGAAATACGCGTGCTTCCATGCCTCAAGGCAATTACGGGCAAGCATGATCCTGCAAGAGACCTTATTGCGGCAGCATGCGTACAGATCGGCGACATCTCCGCCTTCGACCGGCTGTTCAAACGCCGTGTATGTAGGACAGAGCACCACCTCGTCGGCGAGAGCAAACGCATTTGGGAAGTCGGCAAGCAACGCCTTTGTGCGTGAAAAACGATGCGGCTGAAACAGCACGCGCAATTTGCCTCTGCAAATCCTGCGCGCCATTTCGATGGCGCATTTCATCTCGGTGGGGTGATGGGCGTAATCGGCGATTACCGTTCCAGATGACGAATCGCCATCATCGCCTGCTGGCCATATTTTTTGAAAGCGCCTGTCGGGAAGAACACTGACGATCTGGGGCAGAACACTTGATATCGCATCAAGAGAGTGCCCCCTTTTCACGGCAACCTCGACAGCCGCGCACGCATTCCTGATATTATGCGGAGGCAGCGACGCCAGAAACGAAAATCCCGCCGCATTCAAATAGCGGTTTATGTCGAGTGATTCGACCTCAATGACATCGCGAGCCTTTCTGCGCGCGTGATTGTAGCAGTCGACGTATTCGTCAACGGTTTTAAAGTGGTCGGGATGATCGTACTCGCAGTTGGTGACAACGAGCAACGAAGCCGAATAAAGCGCAAGCGTACCATCCGACTCGTCCGCCTCAACCACAAGAACGCCTTCATCGGCGGAACAGTTGGCGCTGCCCGCCACGGGAAACGAACCGCTCTCGCCGCCGATGGCCCAGACCGTTTTTTCGCCCAGTGCAGACAGGAGTTTTGCAATAAAAGTCGACGTCGTCGTCTTGCCGTGCGTGCCGCAAACGGCTATGGACTCGCGCGAAGAGACTATTTCGGCCAGCATCTCGCCCCGGTACCTGACGCGCGAAAGCCCGGAGCGCTCCATTTCCTTTGCCGCCAAATACTCGGGGCTATCGGAAGATACCGCCGGAGTAACAATTATTTCATCGACGCCGGCAAGATGTCCGGGGGAATGCCCTTCGGAAAACGGAATGCCATGCGACTCAAGCCAACGCGTCCGCGACGACGGGTAAGCGTCACATCCGCTTACCTCATCGCCGCGCGCCTTCGCCAAAAAAGCGAGAGCCGCCATGCCGACGCCTCCCGCTCCGATAAAATGAACCCTGTGCGGCTTCAAAAAATCATTCCCATTCAATTGTAGCCGGCGGCTTGGGTGTGATATCCCAAACAACGCGGTTGACGCCTGCAACCTTGGTGGCTATTTTTTCCGCAACCATTGTGACAAACTTGAACGGAAGCTCGACAATGCCGGCCTTGACAAACTGCGAGGTCGACACGGCACGAATAGCAATCACATAACCGAATGTGCGGGCGTTGTTCCTGACACCGACCGATTTAACATTGGTCATGACGGCAAAGAACTGCTGAGCCTTTTTATCGAGCTTGGCCTTTGCCATTTCATCACGGAAGATGAAATCAGCCTTGCGCAGAATATCAAGCTTTTCCTTTGTCAATTCGCCGAGGCAGCGCACAGCCAAACCGGGACCGGGGAACGGCTGGCGCATTACAAGCTCCTCGGGAATGCCAAGAAGTTTGCCGACCTTTCTCACCTCGTCCTTGTAAAGGTATTTGACTGGCTCGACAAGCCCTTCAAAGCCCATATCCTCGGGCAATCCGCCGACATTGTGGTGAGCCTTTACCGCCTTGTGCCCGCCGACTCCCGACTCTGCGATGTCGGGATAAATGGTGCCTTGCCCCAGAAACTCTATCTTACCGAGCTTCTTGGACTCCTCTTCAAAGACGCGGACAAACTCGGCGCCGATGATTTTGCGTTTAAGCTCTGGCTCCACGACTCCGGCGGTCTTGTCGAGAAAACGCTTCTCCGCTTCGACGCAAATGAGGTTGATGCCGAACTTGCCCTTGAAGACTCGCTTGATCTCTTTGCCTTCATTAAGACGCATGCAGCCGTGATCGACGAAAACGCAGGTCAACTGCTTGCCGATGGCTTTGTGCAGAAGCACGGCGCACACGGAGCTGTCAACGCCGCCCGACATAGCCAACAGCACCTTCTTGTCACCCACCTGAGCACGTATGGCTTCGATTTCTTCCTTGATGTATTTTTTGGCGTTGAAAGTCTTGCCGACTCTCGCCACTCTTTCTTTTTCTGCTTGATTCATTTTTTTGCTCCTTAATGTAAAAATCATACAACCAAATCAGGTACGGGCGCGACAGCCGAGCCGCTGACCGGCATACCTACTGGACAATATCGGCTCCCACCACCACCGGTTGGCAAGATACCACTCCACGGTACGCCGAATTCCAGACTCAAAATCAACCTGCGGCGCCCAACCGAGCTCGGCGCGTATTTTTGACGAGTCTATCGCGTAGCGGAAATCATGCCCCGGGCGGTCTTGAACAAACACTACAGAATCAAAATGATCTTTGCCGCATGAACGCGGATGCAGTTCATCCATGACCGCGCATATTGATTTGACCACATCGAGATTGGTGCGCTCGTTATTCCCGCCTATATTGTAGGTGCCGCCATGCGCACCCTTTTCGTTTACCGACACGAGCGCCCTTGCGTGGTCGTCGACGTAAAGCCAGTCGCGCACATTGTCGCCTGCGCCGTAAACGGGAAGAGGCCGCCCGTAAAAGCAGTTGAGTATAGTCAGGGGGATGAGTTTTTCGGGAAAATGATACGGGCCGTAATTGTTTGAACAGTTTGTGATGACGACGGGAAGACCGTATGTGTCGCCAAACGCCCGCACGAAATGATCGGATGAGGCTTTTGACGCGCTATAGGGAGAATGGGGCGAATATGGAGTCGCCTCCGTAAAAAGCCCGCCATCGCCCAGCGAACCATATACCTCGTCGGTGCTGACGTGCTGAAACTTAAAACGTTGCTTGTCCACGGGAGCAAGCGCGTCCCAATATTTGAGCGCCGCCTGCAGCAGCACGGTTGTGCCCAAAACGTTTGTACGGACAAATTCTGCAGGACCGTCTATCGAGCGGTCGACATGAGTCTCGGCCGCAAGATGATAGACCGTATCGGGCCTGAACATGGCAAACGCCCCGTTCATTGCCGGCAGGTCGCATATGTCGGCGCGTAAAAAATGCAGGCGCGGGCACGAACTCGCGAGCGTATCGGGGTCGAGCCCGGCTTCTTTAAGCGACTGCGGCACCCCGGCGTAAGTCAACTTGTCAACCACAAGAACCTCGGCATTCGTTTCGCGGATCAAAAGCCTCACTAAAGCCGACCCGATAAAACCGGCCCCTCCTGTGACAATACACCGCTTAGCGAACATCGACAAGCCTCCTTAAATAGTCGCCGTATGTCGATTTGCCGTAATCCTTCGCAAGTTCCTTGAGCTGAACGTCGTCTATCCAACCCTTGCTCCAGGCTATCTCCTCGATGCAGCTCATTTGCAGTCCTTGACGCTCGATGATCGCTCTTACAAAATTGGAGGCGTCGGCAAGCGACTGGTGCGTCCCCGTGTCGAGCCATGCATAACCGCGCCCGAATGTCTCAACCCGCAGAACGCCGCGCTCAAGATAGCGCTTGTTGATGTCGGTGATTTCATA
>JAZOTG010000172.1:0-9444 GCA_045657505.1 Kiritimatiellia bacterium
TCCTTGGCTCACAGAACGACATGGCTACATCCGACTTTGCATGCGGTGGACCGGGCAGGCCGAGCCGGACATGATGCCGGTTCTCAAGGAACGGAAATCGAACTTGCCGAACAGCGGATGGTCGAGCATCGCAATATACATTGTGGGCACACCGTACGTTGCCGTGCACTTCTCGCGTTCAATCGACGTCATAACCTGAACGGGATCGAACTTTTCGAGAAACACCATAGTGGAGCCATGGTTGACGCAGCTCATTACGCCGAGCACGCAGCCGAAACAATGGAACAGCGGAACGGGAATGCAAACCTTGTCGCGGGAGGAAAGATTCTGGCAGGCGCCGATCCAGAAACCGTCGTTGGCAATATTGCGGTGGGTAAGCTGAACGCCCTTGGGAAAGCCTGTCGTTCCGCTCGTATACTGCATATTCACGATATCGTCCGGCCTGCACTGCGCCTGACGCGCAAGATATTCCTCCCACGGAGTTTCAACCGCAAGCTGCATAACCTCGTTGAGAGAATACATTCCGCGGTGCTTCTCGCCGCCAAGAAACATCACACGCTTGAGGCACGGGTATTTTTCGCTCTTCAAATCGCCGCGCGGACGCGTTTTAAGCTCGGGCACGAGTGTGTTTATTACCTGGACGTAATCGCAGTCGCGGAACCCGGAAATTATAAACAGGCTCTCCGCATCGGACTGCGCGAGAGCAAAGTCCATTTCGCGCTCTTTGTAGTTGGTGTTGAGCGGCAGAAGAACGGCGCCTATCTTGGCGGCCGCAAACATAAGGACCACCCAATGCGGCACATTTGTAGCCCACAGGGCGATCTTCTCGCCCTTTTTGACGCCTAACGCCATCAGGCCGCGGGCAAGACGGTCGACCTCTTCGCCAAATTCGTACCATGTAAGACGAAAATCGCGGTCGGCATAAACCACCGCATCGTTTTCACCGCAACGGGCAATCGTCTGGTCAAGCAGCTGTCCAAGAGTATATTCGCGCAGTACTGGAAGGTTATGCCACGGCAAACCTTGCGAAACACTTTGCACAAACGGCGCTTTTGTAGGCGCCGACCCGTATGGATCTGTCAACTTGAACTCTTTCATCACATTAAGCCTTTGCTTATTCTAAACAATATTGGCATATTTTATCATATTCTCGCCCCGAGTATCATATCTGCCCGTTAGCGGAAACGAAACGAGCGCGAGAACTTGACTCCTTCGGGTTCGCTCTTTGAATTGGCAAGGGGAGCAAACTTCTCCCAAGGCTGATCGGTCCGCGCCCCCGTCCAGAACTTCTGCCCGAGAGTCTGCAAGGCCGGATAAATGCGATCCCAGTTGTCCGCCTGCGTATATGGCGGCTTGCCTTCCACCTTGATCTTGCGTCCGAGAGCATCGTTCCAGAGAGCAAACTTTCCGCCGGCGAGCTGATTGAGCTTGTCGTCGGGAACGGTATAATCGCCTATATTGCGAGGTTCCCAATGCTCATAAAGATAGCGGCAATTCAAATAATCGTAATAATAGCCCGCAAACGGAACAAGATAGACAAGTCCGTCCGGAATCGAAACCACGGAATATCCGGCGTCAATCGCATCTTTAGGCTGATAATACGGATTGTGCCAGATATCAATCGTGATGTCGCGGCTTGCGCGAACGGGCGTTTTGCCCTGCGCGTGGGTGAGTGCGCCCCATGCACACACCTTATAACCGAAGCCTTCAACCATTTTAAACATCTCATCCGTGAATTTACGGAACTTCTCGGCCTCGGCTCTATTATACTCATCGGTGCCGACATGCATGTACGGGCCGATAAACGTCGGCTCCTCGCCTGTCATATATTCGGCAAAAAGCGGTTTAAGCCAGGCGATGATCTCTTCGGTCTTATCAAGGTCAAAATGGTCCGCGCCGTATTTCTTGGAAGCGAACTCCGGCTTGAAGCGCGTAAAGGCAAGCGAATGCGCAGGAACGTCTATTTCCGGAATTACCGTTATGCCGAGCGATCTGCAATAAAGCATAAACTCGCGGAATTCTTTTTTTGTGTAATGCCCGTCCTTAGCCGTAAGGCCCGGATAGACATCTGACTCAAGGCGGAAGGCGGCCTGTTTTTTAGACCAATCGGCGTTTGGATTTTTCTCAATCTCACAGTCGTTGAGATGAATGTGAAGAGTGTTCATCTTGTAGTACGCCATCGTCCTGGCGAGATCGCGAAGAAACTCCATAGAATGATACATGCGCCCGACGTCCATCATGAAGCCGCGAACCCTGTATTTGGGCTTGTCGAATATTTCACCGCACCTGGCCTTGGGGCCTGCGTTTTTAAGCTGCAACAAAGTTTGACGCGCCCACAACAGACCTTTTTCGGTATCAGCTTCAATATCGACGGCATCAGCTCGTATATACATCCTGTACCCTTCCTCGCCCAAGGAAGCGTCAGTGACAATCTTCTCCGAAACCTTTGCCGTGGAAAGGTCGCATTCACCGTTTGATGGCTGCCATTGAGCAGGTTGCGGAATAACTGGAAGCAATGCCGCCAATAAAAGTGCCGTCATGATCATATCTCCTTTTTTATCAATTGTTTTGCCGGGCCGGCAAGCCCCGCCGCGTCATATTGAAAAAGCGCTTTCTCATTCATCGACGTTGGGGAAAACCCAGCGCTTCTGAAGCCGGTATGACAACAGAAAAAGCGTAATGTCCACAACAATTTTAACAATCGTTATAAGAACGCCATTCACATTGAAAAGCAGGCTGAAGAACGATGTGCCCGCATACGAAAGCAGCATGATCAGCAACGCCAGCGCCGCATACCTGCCGAGCGACGCCCGCCTGCTCCCTGACGCCGAGAAGACTAAGCGCCTGTTGCACGCATAATTGAAAACGCCTGAAACAACTCTTGAAAACACGACCGCGGCAAGAATCTCGCTGTTCCGCGAAATACCCAACGCCTGCAGAGAAAAAATAGCCGAGGCGAAAACGCCGTTGTCGACAATAAACGATGCGACCGACGAAACGACAAACTTTAAAAACCGCCCGCCAAAAAGCCCGCGATAGATCCGTATGGTATCTCTTACCGGGCGAAAATGCGAAGCTCTGTTGCTCGCTATGTAAATTGTCTCTATGGGCACCTGTTCAAGGCGTTCGCAACGGGTCGACAATTTGCCGAAAAGCCTCATTTCATATTCAAACCGTTCGCCGTCTGTCTCGAGCATCATATCAAACAGACGGCGCGGAATAGCTCGTAGGCCGGTTTGCGTGTCGTAAATCGGAATTTTGAACATCAGGCGCACAAGAAAAGCCGTCACAATATTGCCCAGACGGCTGCGGAACGGTACTCCCGCTTTGAGAAAATCGCGCACTCCAAGAACCGCGTTGTTCGTCTCGCACGCCTTTTCAACGACTTTTGCGACATCCTCGCAGCGATGCTGCCCGTCACCGTCCACGAAAACGGCGGCCTTGACTGACGGGCGGTTCTCTTTGAGCCAGGCAATCGCGGTTTTAATGGCTCTGCCTTTGCCGCGGTTCTCTGCATGGCGTACGATATTTACCGCTTCCGGCAGGCGCGAAAAATCTCCGGTGTTCTCAATGCTCCCGTCATCGACCACAACCACGGTGGAATATGCGCGGGAGAAATTATCGCAAAGAGCCTTCAGGCCCGGCTCTGGATTGAAAACCGGAATCACTACGGCAATATCCTTACTGCAAATCATTTCAACGGCTCCTTGTTCATTCCCTCGTCTTTGTCCCAAAGCGGATGCGGCCAATTCGCAAGTGTGCGCCACAGAGAAACATTCTCGCGTTTAAGCAGGCCCTCGCCAGCGAACATAAGCGGCCACTCTACATCAAAACGGCACGCCTCATTGCCGCCGCCCGGCGCAAGCGACTCGATGCGGAAGCGACGCTCTATAGCGTATGTCCACCAAGACGGTGATTCCACCGGCGCGTACGGCCTGTTTGATGCGGCCATAACCGCCAGATTGCGCTGCCGCAGCGACTCATCGCCTACCTGACGCAAAAACTTGCAGACTGCTTCCGCCGCCACGATTGCCGATGCGGCAGCGCACAGCGACAGCAGCACGGTACGCACGCGCTGTTTGGACGCGCTGTATGCGACATTGTACCATAACAGGGCGGCGGCGGCGTAAACATGGGCGACATAACGGGGATAGCCTATGTATTTTGTTGTAATCGCGAAAAATGAAGAAAACAAAACAATGCCTGCGGCAGAAACGCGGTTGCGGGCAAACGCAAGCGCGGCAACAAGCGAACCCCATATGAGCGCGCAATAACGCCAATCACAGCCGGAAGCCAGAAAGTCCCATCTCCAGACGGGCATAAACTCGTTGCACGAATGCCACAGCCGGCACCCCCACAGCGCAAGCGGACGCGACACCCAGGCATAGACGAACCTTGCAAGATAACCCATTTTTGACGCGTCGTCATTGCCGATGAAATCGGCCGTCAAATCCATCAGCTTTGCGCCTTGCCTAAAACTGTGTGACGGATAAAACGGAGAGCCGTGCCACCATGCCGATGTCCAGTACGGGATAATACACATGAAGCAAAAAACGCACAATGACACAAGTGCCGCAATACGCAGCCGCCTCTCGCGCCGTGAAATATGGAACATGTAGCCCAAAAGCAAAACCGACGGAGCAAGCGCGCTGAACTTACACACGAGCGCGACCGAAAGCGATGCGAAGAAAACAGCCAGATCGGCAGTGCGCGCATAGCGGTCCCATGACACAAGGCTTAACAGCGCAAGCACCACCGAAGCATACGACACATAGTCAACAAGCCCCGTGAAGCAATGCTCCATTATTATCGGATTGCAGCAGAGAAGCGCGGCAAACGAACAGGCGTAGAACACGGAAGCGCCCCATATGGCGCGTGAAAACTTGTACGCCGCCGACGCAAGAGCAAAAAACATGGCCCACATCGGGTAGGCCGCCGCGGTAAACAATCCGCTCGCCGACTGCAATTGCGCCGAAAGTATGTGGACAAATTTCGGGACAACGAGAACATGCATGGCCGAAAACTCACGCACATGCGTCATTCCATGCGAAGCAAACATAGCCCGCACGGCCTCCAACGAGTTTTCCCGCACGGGATTCCACCCGTCCAGCATAAAATGCGCAACCGGCAGATGACATATGGACGCATCGACATGCACATATGTAAATGTGTACATGGTCAGCACAAATACAACAAAATTAATCGCTATAACTTGTGCGGCGGACTTTTTAGAAAATATAAAAGCCGCAATTGCCGACAGTGCCATGGACGACCAGAATTGCCACGGCTGCAATGAATACCCGAGCAGAAACGAAACGCAGGAAATGATGTATCCGGAGAGCAGCTGCAAGAGCAAAAATGCCTCTATACCTGCCTCCTTGCAGCCGCGCACGAGCTTGCAGCCGGTCACATAATTCCTCATTTATCGTTAAAACCTTTCATAAGAGACTATTATACCACAAACAAACGCAACTGTTTTTTGGGGACACTCCCCCGAAAAACAGAGGGAGTGTCCCCAGATTTCAGGGAAGTGTCCCCGCTAAAAGTTATACCATGCCGAAAACTGGACGCGGTCGTCTCCGACTCTATCCTTGCCGCGCGAGTACGCCTCGCCGTACACCGTTGTCAACCGAGCGTATTCAAGACCGAATTTAAGATTGGAGTTCAAACTGTAAAACGCCTCAATATATGCCCTGTCATTACGCAATATTCCAAGAGCATGCCGCGCCTTAGAGTCAGTCGGGTCGTCAAATCCGTAACCGACGGCGAATGCCCATGTTTCGTTCAAGTCCCACTTCAAATCGGCAAAACCTCCAATCGTCGACACCTCCCGCCCCTTCTCGCCAGGACACACATACGCCACGCGCTGGGCGCATCCACCCTGAATTCCGCCGAGATTGTACCCTGCGAACAGCTGCCCAGTTAGCGTGAACCTGGAAAATAGCGGAAGCTCACCTGCTGCCATTATCATTTTCGAATCATACTCGTCATCAGTGCCGCTAAAATCGACTCCACCCATCCAGCGATGTGAACGATCACGACCGTACATACCGCCGACACCAAACAACCACCGCCTGCCGGCGGCCTGCCATGGAGTCACCCTATCATATATGAGCGCGCCTTGAATAAGCGCCCAATTTGAAGCTGAATTATCTTCTATAAGATCACTATCTCTATCTCCGCCCATACCAGGCCCGCCCTTTACCAATCCCGCACGCGCCTCAAGAGAACTATCCTCCCAATTCCACTTTTTAGTAACACGTATCTGAGGACTGCGCCTATAAGGATGACCGGCATTTTCAAGCCACGCGCCATCAATATCAGACGGAGAAACCATCTTCCACAAATGCCAAGTCTGTCCAAAGAGAATTGACCAACCAGACTCATGTTTAGCATCGACATATAAATGGCGCCAATGAAAGGCATAATCATTTTGATTACCTCCAGCAAGATCAAATTCCGCCTTTCCTGAAATTTGCCAGCCGTTTTGGATCTCTGGCGCAGAAAAATTCAACCCTAATATGGATGACTGAACCGATAAAGTAGTTCCGCCCTTTCCATGGCGCTTTACAAAATCGGTAACAAAATCCGCTTCGACAGCATGAGAATTATATACGCCCTCAAAAGCAAGATAGCCATATGGGGTAAGTTTAAGGCCCGACTCGCTCAATGGCTCAAATATATTAGCTATATTATCGGCAAGGAAATATTTACTCCCATTTTCGGTCGTGAACACCCTGCCAGTCTCGTTAGTTACAGTAGTCTCTTCGCACTTTATCGTAACGGACTGCTGGGAATTTGTCGGCGAAGATTGTGAAAGAGCAGCCTGCAACTGCTGATTGCGCCTTTCCAGTTCTCCTATCTGCACAGCCTGACGCCTGTTTTCGGCTTCAAGTTTTGAAAGCCTTTCAAGTATTGATTGTATGTCAGGATGCACATCATTCCCCGCCGCCTGCGACGGAGAGATAAATGCAGATAAAACAACCAGAATCGACAATTGAATAATTGATTTGCTCATTTTCTGTCTTTATTAATGAGCGGATATTAGAACAAAACGAGCACACGATGTCAAGACGACGCATAAAAAAGCCGCCCTCACAAAAGAGAGCGGCTTTTTCTGTGCATAACGCAGACGATTAGCGTACGCGTATAACCGTGCCGCGAGACCTGACATTTAGAACTATATTTCCATCAACAACTTCGAGCGACTTCACCCAATCGTACTCCTCAACGAGGCTGAGAGTCTTGCCGCTGAAGTCGATTCCGCCCGTAAGCGTATGCACTCCGCTTCTCAGCAGAACGCCGTCATCGGTTGTCAGCAGCACATTTACTGCGCCAGCGACTTCAACGGCTGTTCCCGTCAGGCGGGGAGCCTTGATGTTGTCGGTAAAGTTAAACTGAAGTTTTGCACCTTCCGCAAGAGTCAACTTGCCGCCGAGCGCAACGTTGCCCGACTCTGCTACAGCAAACGTCGCATTGGCGCCGACCGAAACAGTGCCGTTGCCGGGCGTGCATCCGTCGTTAACGGCCACCGTAGCACTGTCGGTAATCTGCAATCCGCCGATAAATGTCGACTGCGACTTGAACACCACCTTGCCACAACCATTAACAATCATGCCACCTTTATAACCGTCGGTAGAATTGACATGAACGATTCCTTCAAGGTTTACGACAGCAGGCTCGTTCTCCGTACCCCATTTTGTCGTGCAGATTGTAACCTTCTCTGTACCGTTGATGGAATACTGATGATTGTTATTTTCACCAAGATGCAGCGTAAGAACACCATCACGGGAATAAAGAGTTGGATTGTTCTTAAATCGCAATTCAGGCGTGTTGCCCTGCGCAAAACGTATTCCATCAGAGCCAATGACAAGATTCTTGGCATTACACCAAAGCCATTTACCTGTGTTGATATATATTCCCCCGACTATAATCGTTGCATTATCAGCGTCATGGGAGAAATTGAAATCGTATGATTCATTTGCAATTTCCATAATGCCTGTGATGACAAGACTCCCATTATTGACCTTGGCCGGATAAATATTGCCGC
The DNA here is from genome assembly GCA_045657505.1 of Kiritimatiellia bacterium. Lineage (GTDB taxonomy): Bacteria > Verrucomicrobiota > Kiritimatiellia > RFP12 > UBA1067 > UBA1067. Next base: position 8,051 of record JAZOTG010000172.1, read on the forward strand.
CATTGGTCAAATAGGAACTGGCCGTCAAGACACCGCCTTCGTTTATGATAATCTCGGTCGAATTGACGAGCTTACCGTTAAGTGTCACATTGCCATCTGAATTAATGCGTAAATTTGCGGGAGGAGTCCATGTTTCGGCATTGATTGTCCAAACGCCTCTCATATCGCTCCTGTCGCCGCCGCGATTCATAAACTCAAAAGTTTCAACCGTTATGCCGCCGGTGAAAACGCAGCTGACACTGTCGTTTGACAAGGTCATCGCCTTAGCATTAACCGGACAGGCAAACTCATGAGCAACCGGAGAGTGGTTTACGATTGAAGTCACAGAATTAATGGCATTGCCGGTAATCGTAATCTTGGCAGAATTAGGAGCGAACACGATTGAATCAGGGCGGAAGTTATACCCTACATCCAACGTAGCGGGAATTGCCGAAAGGATAATCACTTCACCGCTTGTAGGAACGCTGCCCGTAAACCAATTGGAAGGTTCGCTAAGGTTACCGCTTGCTCCACCAAGCCAAATCTGATCGCTGTCAAAATCGCCGACAAGACAGTAGACAGCCTTTTTATTCGGGGCAAGAGTTACGCGCAGACCTTCTGGCTTTGCAATTGCGCTGACAGCCTGCTCGTCAAAAGCGCCCTCACCTTTAATCGTGAGCACCTCATAAATGCCATCTTCAATGCCGGCAGGGAGAGTAAACTCAAGCTTGTCGCCGGAAACAGCACCGGGGATAACAAGAGTTGTACCAACCTCGACAATCGTCTTTCCTGAATAGGCCGGCACCGCTCCAAGAGTTACCACGCCCTTACCCAAATACTTCACCGAGCCTGTGCCCGTCAACTGCTTTGCAATTGTAATTGTATTACCATTCGCATCAACCGTAGCGCCACCTTGAGCAATATTGACGGTTATATAATCCCTATTTGGAATAAATTCGGTATTGTTTTGATATGCACGAATTGTACCATTATCAATCTTGACGTTAACCGCAGAATTACCACTTTGCTGAAACATACGACTCATCGTCAGTTTACCGCCATCAGTAATGTTAATAGACGTCTCTCCACTACCTCCCCAATAATGAATACCAAGAGCACCTCCAAGGTAAACCTCGCCACCATTGATATTCAACGTGCCAGAACCTTTTTCTCTCATTGAGAGCCATAATGATCCGCCGTCAGACTCGCCAATGCGTTCAAAGTACCCCCCATTCTTCACTGTCATAGTACCGGGACTGCGGTTACCTGGCTGCACATACCCTTTTGTATTTCGTACTATAGCTCCGTCTATGACAAGGCTTCCTCCATTCTCAATCTGAGAATAGTCCGTCATTGTCATCTCTACTCCCTTTTCAAGATAAAGAGACTTATTTGGACCATCGGGTGTGAAATTG
>JAZOTG010000173.1:0-1687 GCA_045657505.1 Kiritimatiellia bacterium
TGTCCGCCGCCTTTTCGAAATGGGTATTAACGCAGTCGCTTGCACATTGCTCGCCGATAGTGAAGGCTATCAGTTTGCTCCCCAGGAACAGAACGCCACCGAAAAGTTTTAGCGCATCAAAATGCTCATAAGCAATCTCAAGGGCTTTGCGCTCGGCATCTATACTGTCCGTGTCGCCCTCAACGTCCTTCGCCCACTCTTCAAAAAGCTCACGGCAGGCAGAAAAGTGCTCGGGACGCATTTCTTCAAAATGCCAGTCCTCGTGCTCGCTGACAAAGCGGTTGATGTGGTTGCGCTTTGCGTGAAGCTTTTTGCCGGAGAGGGTAGAGAGCTTTTCAACTGTGTAGACATAGTCAGCATAGTCGCGCACCGGCTCGAAAACAAATCGATCGGGATACAGCTTTTCAAGCTGTGCCTTGCCATGTTCTTCAATGCCGACCATAACGAAAGGGAATCCATTTTTGTCAGCATATTTGAGCATTGCATCCACCGTTTCGCGCAAATCGCCGTTGCCTTGCGGGAAGGAGAAACGCTTTTTGCCGCCGTAGGTGTTAAGCACTGCGAGCCGTCCGGCGTGTTCCGCAATAAGGCGGTTTCCATTCGACCACATGAGCATGTTGCCGAAATCGTGCTCAGCCGAGCGTGAGTCAAACTCGAAATGGTACTTGTCTACTATTGGTTTATCTGTTATTGAAATTGTGCGGAAATCCAGCATAAAAACATCCTTAGTAAGTGTTGGTGCAATAGTCCTTTATTGCTTTCTGGAGAGTTTTGAGGTCTTCGAAAGTTTCGGGACGGCGGCGCGGATCGCGCAGGAGAGCTGCGGGATGGTAAAGCGCCATGGTGAGTATGCCGTTGACTTCAAAGAACTGTCCGTGCTCCTTGGTTATCTTGAAATCTTCGCGGATAAATTTCATAGCCGCAATTCTGCCAAGACAGACTATTATTTTCGGGCGGATATGCTCTATCTGAGCCTTCAGCCAGGCGGAACAAGCCTCCTGCTCGACGTTGAGCGGATCGCGGTTCTGAGGAGGACGGCACTTGACCATGTTTGCGATGTATATCTTGCTTCTGTCGAGGTCGATAAGTTCGAGCATGTCATCAAGCAGTTTGCCGGCTCTGCCCACAAAGGGTTCGCCCTTGAGGTCTTCCTGTTCGCCGGGACCTTCGCCGATGAACAGCACTTCGGCGTCTTCCTTACCCACGCCGAAAACAACGTTGGTTCTTGTTTCACACAGCTTGCACTTTCTGCAATTCAAACATTCCTGCTGCAGTTTTTCCCAATCTGACATATATCCTAACCCCTTGTCGTGTTTTTTCTTCATTGTACCACAAAAAAATAGCAAATCAATCTCGGAATTGTGACCTGCTCACGGCTTGAAAAATCAGTACTTAGTGTTATAATTATAAAGTTAGACAATTGAATTTCACAGGAGGCAAATAATCAAATGGCTAAAAAACAGTTCAAGGCGGAATCCAAGCGACTTCTCGACCTGATGATCAATTCAATTTACACCCACAAGGAGATTTTTCTGCGTGAGATAATCTCCAATGCATCCGACGCGATAGACAAGCTGTGCTATGCTTCCCTTACCGACGAGGGCATTAATATGCAGCGCGGTGATTTCCGTATTTGTGTCAAGGCTGACAAGGATGCGCGTACCATTACCGTTTCCGACAACGGCAT
>JAZOTG010000174.1:0-4002 GCA_045657505.1 Kiritimatiellia bacterium
GGGGGAGGGAAAACCGCCGCTGACGACATTAGAAAACAAAGTTTTACCTTTTTTGAACAATACCAAATCTTGCCGAACGCCGATCCGGCATATTGATTCACGTATATATCCGACCTTTACGCTGCCTTGCGTGCGGCGGCCCGTCTCGCTGCCGACCGCTGCGAGGATTTCTTTGCCGATTCGAATGCACGCAAGGCTTTAGGGCGCGCAAGTGCGGGGTTCGCCCTTGCCTGTGCCGGCGTCATCATTCCCAACATTTCGTGAGGACGTTTAGTGTTATACGATTCAATCGCTTCGCGAATCGCCAGCTTCGCCTCGGAAAATGTCCTGAAGCACCTATCAAGGGCAAATTCAAGTTTCAGTATTCCGTTGACTCGCTCTGCGGCGGCATTCTCATAACAGTGCCTCTCCTCGGTCATGCTTGACCTGAATCCCAGGCGGCTTACCAATTTGCGATATGCTTTGCTGGCATATTGACAGCCGCGATCGGAATGCTCGATCACGCTCGTTCCGGAGGGTACGGCCTTTGCCGCCATTTTCAGCGCTGCAATCGGGCCAGATGATTTGAGGCTGCCAGAGAGGTGCCACCCTATGACATCCCTGCAGAAACGATCCGTGACAAGCGACAAATACGCATAGTTGCTTCCCACCTTGATGTATGTAATGTCCGACACGTGAACCTGATTGGGGGAATCGACCACAATATCTTTTACAAGGTTGAGTGAAACCGGCAGACTAGGATCGAATTTGGTCGTTTTAGGCACAAAAGCACGACGCCGTTCAATCAGAAGACCTTGCTTTCTGAGAATCTCGAAGAATTTGTCTCGTCCAATCTTCACGCCATCGTTCGCCAGCGCTCGCTTGACAAGGTGAAATGTTTTGCGTCCTCCTAAAAACGGCAGTTCCATGCGCACTGCGTTTACACGCCTGACGACACAGTCCGTGTCCACGGCCTTACGCAAGCGTCTTTTCTCTTTGCCGTAAAAGGCGACCGTCGATTTGCCGAATCTGCGGCAGACCGCGCGCACCAGCCGCGGCCTCTGGCGTCCATTGGACGCAGCCTCCGTTGCGGCAATAGAAACCGTCAGGCGCGCGATAGTGTGCCAGCTTTTTTTTTGAGCTCTTCAGTGCTGATCCCTATAATACCGGCTGCAACCTGCACTGTCGCCTGCTCGATCTGACGGGAAAGCGTTTCTTCCGCCAGCGCCAACTTCAGATCCTTTACCTGCTTCCTCAGAAGCTTGAGCTCATCGATTTCTTCCATCGTTTTTATCTCCATTACCTTCGACTTCAAATGAGAGAATCCCATTGCGTCTATCCATTTATAGACCAGCGAGTCCTTTATGCCGTACATTTTAGCAGCTTGGCTGCCGCTTTTCCACCTGCCATCACGGATTTCCTCCATGATTTTCATCTTGAATGCAGGTGAATATCGCTTTCTTATTCGTTCCATGATACTCCTTGACTTAAAGTTCAAGTGTTAATGTATCATAGGACGGGACAGAGGCTCTCCAACTAACGACTAACCAATAGCGACTAACTTCAAACTGCAGGAGCATCGAAAACGTCTTTAGCGAGCGCGGCCCGAACCGAAGCGTCATCCTTCAATGCGCGGGGACAGACCCCGGCAGTTGTGAGCGTAATTACTTAAACTGACGAATTAAACTCGTGTTTTGCTTGAATATCAAAGAATGAGAATTCAATGCGGAACATTCTTATTGCGTTGAAATCTGGTGACCCAAGCGGATTGGGGAGGGCAAAGCGCGGAAGGATGAGGCGTTTAGGTATTACGATCCAGTGAATATGATTAAACGAATGCCGCGAAACTGCCGCTTTACGATCGGCAGGGCGGGGCTCGGCGATTACATCTGTCCGTCGTCGGGACTGGCGCTTTTTTACAAAAACGCGGCGGCGAGGGAAAAGTCGATTTGTTATGTGCAGGGCTCTACGCACGGTTACGTCCTGCCAGAACCGAGGCAGACTCATGTCGGCCGCAGCCGCACAAAAAGCAGAAACAGGTGATTGGATTCCTGTAATTCTATAAGAAAATCGGGGATGGTGGTGATTTATTGCAAATATCTCAAGGTTGGGATTTGACAGCAACTTCTCGTTTATGATATCTTATAAGACAATTGAAAGAACGGTTGCTGTCCGCTCTATTGGACAGCAGTGTGCAAAAGTTGAAAGTGGAGAATAAGCCATGATAACAAGACGCAGTTTTCTTTTGAGTTCCGCAGCCGGTTCGTCGATGTTGCCGTTTGCGTCGTTTGCAGGCGGTAAAGAGCCGAATCTGCGTGTCGGCGTTATATCTGACGTGCATGTGAACAAACGTGCGGCGGTTCCGTTGCGTGCGGCGCTCCGGTATTTCCGGGATCGGAAAGTCGATGCGGTTTTGATTGCCGGAGATTTGAGCACACGCGGACAGATCGAGGAACTGCGGCAGCTTGCGGATATCTGGCTTGAAATATTCCCAGATGACCGGCTCCCTGACGGTTCGCCCGTCGAACGGCTTTTTGTAACCGGCAACCACGATGTGGACGGTCACTGCTTTAAACAGCTGACCGAAAGGAAAACGCTGGCGCAGGCCGAGGCTGAAAGTTTCTATTTCCACCGTGAAAAGTTCTGGCGGGAACTATTCAGAGCCGAATACGCTCCTGTCGTCAAGCGCGAAGTCAAAGGCTATGTTTTCGTTCTGCACAACTGGAATTCGAGGCTCACGGACAGCAAACTAAAGAGCGCTGGCTGGGAAGGGTATTCGGCGAAACCAGAGAAGAATTCGCTCCCGGAGTGGTTCGCGCGACATGGAGCCGAGCTTCCGGGCGACCGGCCGTTTTTCTTCTGTCAGCACGAACCGCCGGCGGGAACCTGCAACTGGGACGCGCCAAAGGTGGTGTTCGACGACGGGACGGCGACGCGGATGCTAAAGGACTATCCCAACGCAATCGCGCTGTCCGGCCATTCCCACTGTTCGCTTTTGAGCGACGGCTCGATATGGCAGGGGGAGTTCACGGCGATCAACTGCGGACACACCTGCGGGTATGCCGGAATGCGTCCGGGCCGCGAGAATGGACACACCGGAAGCGGCGATCTGAGGCGGCGTCCGCCGCTGACAATGCCGCCGGTCGATTTTACCGCGTGTCAGCAGGGAATGTTGATGGAAGTTTTCGATGAAAGAATCGTGCTTGAGCGCTGGGATTGGAAAAACAATGTGCGTCTCGGCGACGACTGGGTGATTCCGCTAGGCAAGGAGGCTGCTAGACCATATCTCAAGGAGTGCCGCGTGGCGGCGCTGCCTCCGCCGGAATTTGCCGCCGGTGCCAAAGTGTCGGCGCGTTATCTGTCGGTCGGCAGGAACCGTATCGGTGAGAAAGATCCTCAGATCGAGGTTTCTTTTCCTCCTTTGAACGGAATTTCAAACAAAGGCTCTCGAGCGTTCGATTTTGAAGTTACGGCTGAGTGGCGGGGCAAAGACGGTTCTTTGCAGGAAAAAACGCTGCGCTTTTATTCGCCCAATGCGCTGATGCCGCCGCAGTTCGACATCAAACCGGTCATATGCCGTTTTCAGGCTTCGACGTTCTCCGACCGTGACGGCGGAGTGATCACTTTTTCGGTGACGCCGTTAAACGAGTGGGGGAAGAAAGGCCGTCCGATAAAAACCTGGTTGAAGATCTGAAGATGCCGCGGCGCAGCGAGAACGAGGGCATTGCCGGCGCAAAGCGCAAGGGCGCGAGGTGGAACCGCGAGGTCGTTTCGACGGTGAAGCTCGAAGCGGGCAGATGGACGCGGCTGGCGGTCGTGTACGATTTGCGCAAGCTTCGCCTTTACATCGACGGCAAGTTCCAGGGGGAGATTGATTCGCATCCGATCCGCAACCATGAATAATGGGAAACGCATCTGATGATCGGCGCCAAGTGCAAATGCGTCTAGTGATTTGCAAAGAAGTTCAATGGGATGAAATAGAAAGATACTTGGCTGGTTGGCATGAAGCTTTGGTATGCCGAT
>JAZOTG010000175.1:0-15403 GCA_045657505.1 Kiritimatiellia bacterium
AGCGTCTTCGCCAGTCGGGTAGTAACTCAAGGTTTACTGCGGTAGATTGGCGCGGGGATGATTCTATTGGTGCTATAGGCGTTCCTGGTCTTTCTGATGAAGCTCCTAATTATTATATTAATGTAGAGCATGCATTTGCCACAGCTCCACAGTTTGTTCAAGATTGTGCCAATCTTGATGGCAAGAAGATTATTCTTGCTCATTCGCTCGGTAATATGCTCGTCTCGTCGGCGGCAAAGGATCATGGTCTTCAGTATGACAAATATTATATGCTCAACGCTGCCGTACCTATGGAGGCATATGACAATAATGCTTTTTCCCCAGCGATGATAGATCATGATTGGCGAGGAGTGACAAATGCTGTTTATTCAGCTAATTGGAATTTATTGTTTAATGATGAGGATGGAAGAAGTAAATTTTCTTGGAAAGATAGATTTTCTGGTATCGCAAATGCAGTTAATTGTTTTTCTCAATCTGAAGACACATTGGGTAATGTTGCGGAAAATCATTGGCTTTCAGGAAAGCTGTATCGGGGTAATTTCTGGGCGATGCAAGAAGTTTTAAAGGGAACCAAATATGCTGAACACGCGCCTGAAGACTGGCAAATGAATAGCGAGGGCGGGTGGGGTTATAATGACTATTATGCAACAAACAGGAATTATGTAACATGGCCGAATCGTAGAATGACCGAACGCTTCAGGAATCGGATCAAAAAACTTTCTCGCGATGATATTGTTGTTCATCCGGTATTCAAGCCTTTTCAGGAAGACTGGTTGTTTACGACAAATGCAATTTCAGAAGAGATGGCATCTCCTATCCTTTCACGTATTCTTGCCGATGCAATACCTGCGGTAAGTTTGGCCGCAGGAGCTAATCTTCTGGTAAATGGTATAGCGGGTAATATTGACTATATGTCATATAAATCAGGTGCCTGGCCACGCAAGGATGGCAGTTGGAGACATTCCGACATTAAAAATATCGCATATAGATTTAATTTTAAGTTTTTTAAACTGTTAATTCAAGAGGATTAAAAATGAGAACAATAATCTTGTTTGCTATCATGTTTGTCAATTCTATTACTATCGCTGGTCGTGCTAGCTTTTCAGTGCTAGCTATAGATAGTGAAAATGGATTGCCTATACCAGGGATAAAAATAGAGGGGTCTTTCTTAAACTTACCAAAAGGCTGGAATGAAAGTGCTAAAGATAATGATGTTGATGCAATAACAAAGCAAAATGGTGTTGCCAAATTATCTGGGAACACTGAGAAAGGCATTGGTGGTTACCGGATTTATAATAATCCAGGTTACTATAATATGGAATGGACTCAGATTAAGTTTTCCGAACAATCTATGTTTCGTTTAGGAAGATGGCTTCCTACGGATATAGTGTCTACGGCACGCCTTGATCGCATAATTAATCCAGTTCCGCTTTATGTGAAAACAGCTCGTAAAAAGTATCGTGAATCCGATATACGAAATTATACGGTTTGGAAAAAGCATCAAGGTCTGTCCGCTACAAATAACGTTCCTGTTATTAAGGATATTTCATTTTCATTTGATATGATTAAGGGTGAATGGCTTCCGCCGCATGGGAATGGAGAATATGAGGATATAAGATTTACTTTTAATGAAACAGTCCTTGGATGGATAAAAGGCCGTGGATATGATGGGACATATATGACAAAAAAATATAGGGTTGATGTTGTTGTAGCAATGCCAGGAGAGGGAAACGGAGTCGTTGAAATGCCAAGCAATAAGGAAGCTGGAATAAAAATCAGGACAGTACGGCATAATGGATATATCAACACCTTCTCTCGGTGGAAAGGTTGGTTCGGCGGCGGAGACGGAATAAAGACCGATTGTGATAAAAATCGGAATTATGCATTTCGTATCCGCACTAAGTATGATGCTTCTGGTAATGTAGAAAGTGCGTATTATGGAAAAATCTATGGCGACTTTAACATAAAAGACGTAGAGGGAGTAGAATTTCTCTACTACCTCAATCCTACGCCCAATGACCGTAATCTTGAGTGGGATATGAAGAATAATCTTTGCCCAACGCAAGAACGCATCCACAATCCGCAACCATAAGGTTGATCCATGAGCAGCATTTATCGAAGCAGTGATGAGAAAGTAATCGCGGGTGTCTGTGCCGGTATCGCACACAAGCTTGATCTCAATGTTACGGGATTGAGGTGGGTGGTCGCGTTGACGACGCTCTTTCTTTCGGGCATCCCCGCATTGGTATATCTTGTACTATGGGCAGTCTTGAAGGAGCGGTCAATAAAGGTCGATGTGGTGGATATAGATTGAAGACAAATCGTTCATTGTCGGAAATTGGATGCGCATACAGTTTCAGGATGAAAAATAGTCCAAACGGTTGATTGAAAATAACAGAAATATCTTCTCCTCTGATAGTTCTGCATAGAAGTGTCTGCCTACATCGGTCGCTTTGTTTTCAACGGTCTGGCGCACCCGAAATATGCTATAATACGCGGCATTGGGGTGAGGTGTGACATATCTGAAGTCATAGAGACGGGCTTCGGAGATGGTCATCCCCCACCAAAATTCAAAATCAAAAAAGAGAAGCGGGGCTTCTCTTTTTTTTTGTTTTCAGGGGTGTTCTACCGATTTGAAGATATAATGGTTTTGGATTATGATCAGGAACAAGAATCACTTATTTGCATAGCAAAGCTTGCATATTCACGATAGATAACCGAAGCATCAAACTCCTGTTCGGCCATTTTACGTGACGCCAGCCTAATCGGCGCAATATTGCTGATTACCTTATTGATGGCTTCCGCAAGAGAATCAACATTACCATGCCTGTATGTCGCACCCGCTCCATACTGCTGCAGAAGACGGGCGCTCTCACCTCCGAGCGAACTTACTATAGCAAGAGAATACTTGGCATAGTCGGCAAACTTGTACGGAACAGCGACACAACTTGCCGGATCCATAGGCACAATTCCGACATCAGAGGCTAAAAGCAATTCCGAAAGTTCACTTTCGGGCAAATACCCATGAAACCTTACATTGGCAAGCTTCTCTTTTGCGACAAAATCCTTGAGAGACGGCTCCCCCTCCCCTTTTCCCGCGATATCAAGACGCACGGAAGCGCCGCACCTGCATAAAGCACGAAGAACCGTCATCAAATCATACGAGAGGCCAAGATTGCCTGCATACACAAGACGAACTTGTTCTGCGCCTAAAGCGGGCTGCGCAAATGCAACATCGGAGCCGAGGGCGATTCCATGGAAAAATCTCTTGATCGCGCCCTCATAGCCGTAACCCCGCACCAGATCAGAATAGCTCTCGGCGACTGTCGTGACTGCCGAAGCCTTGAAATAATTCCGCTTTGCAACTTCTCTTAACGGACGCAGGAATATGCGCGGCACAATGCGTTCAAATGTTTCCGGCCAGGCGTCCATAACATCAACTATCACTTTTGCCTTGAATTGCCGGGCAATTCTATGCACAGCCGAAACAAGTCCGAGCGGAGGCGAACTTGCCACAATCAAATCAGGCCGCTCATATGTACCGTCGCCGACCGATGACTGCGCCACGCGCAGAAATTTTCCCGCCAGCAAAGCATGCGACATTACACGTCTTAACGATACATTGCCGTAATACGGGACAACCGGCAGTTGGACTATCTCGAAATTGCAGGCAATGCTCTTGTCTACGAACACCCTCTTCCGCTTGTTTGCGTGAGAGAAATCGCCAGTCCAATAAACCACATAGCATCCTGCAGCAGCAAACGCCTCCGCCATTAGCCAATACCTCATGGGACGAAAGCCCTCAAGCGGAAGATTGTCGAAGGGATTAACTATCCAAACATTCATGCCGCCGCCTTAAGATATACAAGCAAACTACCGTTTTGAGCGAAACCCGACTAAAACCGCATTCAACGTATCGATGGAATCATACATCTTGGCACCGCCGGAAATTGTAATTCTAAGAATTGCAGCCTCAAAAAGCGAATATATAATCGATGTCGCCCAGTTTATATTCACCGACGCGTCATATTCGCCGCGATGCTTACCCTCGACAACAAGTGAATGTATGATGCGCTTCATACCAAGAGTATGCCGCATTATATTTTCGATGGAAACTTTTCCTCTGCGCCTGTACTCGCTTAAAAAGTCGACAATAACGCATAAAAAATCGTAGTTGTCGTAAAGAAGCGCAAACACTGCAGTGCACAAGTGGCGCAATTTGGCATCGGCCGACATTCCAGAGCGCTTAATCTCAAGATACTTATCGGCGATTGACGACGTAGCCTCTTCAATTGCTTCATTGAAGATGGCGCGCTTGTCTTTAAAATAAGTGTACAAAAGCGTTCGCGCCACTCCGCACTCGCGGGCAATCATTCCAAAATTCACTGCGGCAAAACCATGGCGGGCGAACAGTTTCAAACTGGTCGCCCGTATTTCGCGCTTGCGCTCTTTATGATTAATCGCTTTTGCCATGGCCGCTCCACTTAAGGAGCGAATATTATATCACATTAGAACGAATATGTGACAGATGCCGATGCGATATGGGAATATCCGTTGTCGCTCTGGAACTTATTAATGTGGCCGCCTTCGCTGATATAGCGAGTCTCCGACTCCATCATAATGAAGTTGTAGCCGAGATCAAGACGCCAATTATCGAAGAACTTATAGCCGACACCAAAACCTACAATATGACGATCGCCAGGGGGAAGCATCGTCGTGCCGTATGAATCAGACGAGGGGTCAAAGTCAAACGTATAACCGATGCGACCTGTAAATGCTGAGGTGAAATCGTACTCAAATCCAAAACCGATGCGCCATGAATCATGCCAGTTAAGCATCTGTGTACGAGAATAACCGGCGGGAAGATTAAAATCGATATGGTTAATTGTGCTCCATTCAGTCCATGTGACAGAAACGCCACTGCGGAACTTGTCCGTAAAGTCGTAGTTAGCACCGAATGTAAGTGACGAAGGAAGCACAACCTTGGCTTTGGCATCTCCGCCTGTCACCGCTGACGCCAAATGCCCGGCGGCAGGACCGTATGCTTTCGTCTCAAAATCGCCTTCAACGCGATGATTAATGCGAGAACGGTAAACAAGACCTAACTTCAATGCGTCTGTAACCTTGTACTGCGTCGCAAGAACATATCCGCAGTTGAAATCATCACCCTTGAGATGGGCACGCAAATGCGCCATATCCATAGGCAACGGGGTTGTGGGGGTCTTGTAATTCTCGAATGTAAAGTAGCTCATACGGGCACCGAACGCAACCGACCAATCCTCCGTTATCTTGTATGCGATGTTAGGATTGAAGGTAAACTGCTGAATTGTAGTTTCAGTGGTATCATGCTTCATATCCCAATTGTAATCATACTTGGTGCCAAGACCATATTCGCAGTATGTACCAAAACCGAAATAAAAATCACCTGCGACAGGTGTTGCAATATACGCATGAGGCGGCGGGAACCAGCCGGCATTCATTTTACTCTGCTGTACACCATCAACCTTGCAATCCGCAAACGGATTAATTAATGTCATACCGGCAGTAATTGTAACATTTGTAACCTCTGTCAAGTTAGCAGGGTTATGGTAATTGGCTGTAGCATCACCTGTAGAACCGACAAGGCCGTTACCCATACCTACGCCGCGAGCTGAAGCCTCATAAAGGCCGAAACCAGCGGCAAATGCCGAACCGACTGCAAACGATGCGCAAATAGAAAACAATAACTTTTTCATTTTGACAATTTCCTTTTTTATGTCATCTTGACATTTTTACTTTTTTTGTCAAGTTGACGGGTAGTATATCACAACTCTGATAATGACACAATAGGGAATTTTGTCAAAATAATACTTTTTTATAATAAGAAGCTTTTTTTACGCCCTTTTTCAAGAATTCATTAAACGGGCCATTCTTCAAAGTAGGGACAAAGTCCATAGAAAAATCGTATCCAACCGTTTTCGACACATATTCATATGCAAAATACTCAAGTGTCCTCCCCATCGCTCGACAACTCATCACAAAGTCTGTCGCCCGCTTTGAAATCAAATCGATAACGACATAGCATACGACACCTTGAACCGCAAACTTATCGCGCGTGCGAAATACAAATACGCGCTTTGTCTCGTCAGAAAGCAATTCGGAAAACGAAGCCTCATCCCGGCGAATCGTAGTAGCATTAAACTGATTGGTCTTGCCCGCCATCTGCGCAAGACGCGGGATATCAAGTACGCTTGCAAGCGACGGCGAAACTTCAAGCGCAAGGCTTGACAGGTACTCGCCGACATTTTTAAAATCCGCCACATCAACCTTAGTACGGGAGGCATAATCAGCGGCCCTTAAACGATCTTCCTCTGTCTGCCCCATCCCCGAGAAGAAATACTGCTCAAGCCGCCGCAGAAACTGGCTGGCGTTAAACATATCGGCCGGGAATGGCGCAATAGCAACATCAGGCAGATGCGCCTTCATTTGAGCGCGCTCAAAAGGATTGTCATCAACAAAAACTACACTGTCGACAGGAAGATTAAGCTCGCTGCACGCCTCTATAAGATTACCGGCCTTGGGCGACCAGTTTATTTTTCGTACGGAAAAATCGGAATCCTTCAACGGCATATCATTGCGCATAAAGGAGTCTGACGGATCGTTCTTTGTCAAAAGAACAAGCACAACGCCTTTATCGCGCAGAGCGATCAGCCCCTTTTGAAACTCCGCATACGCTTCCAACGCTTCACGGCCGTCTTCACTTAAAATGCCCTTCCAAAGAGTATTGTCAGCATCTACAGCAAGGATTTTCCTGGGAGATGACGAAACCTTGAATTTAGCCTCCTCGACAATCGCATTGATTCCAGAGAGAGAATACGGCATCGACGCAAGCTTGCGCATGCGCTCGTCGTAAAAGCCCGGAACCTCGCTGCACAGCAGTTCGTCAGAATCTGTAACATCAATTACAAAATCAGGCGCGAACTGGTTTAACGGGGAAGCCCTGTCGAGAAGTTCCTGCCGCCATGCCGCAAAACCGCCCGGAACATAAACTTCAAAGCCGGCCTTCCTGAAATAAGGGGCGATGAGCTCAAGCGCAACATCGCCCGCCAGTGCAATTTTTATATTGCCAAACTCGCTTTTGCCATCCATTACATTGCCGCAGATAGCAACGCGGCAAATTCTGAACATTTAACCTCGGTAGCACCTTCCATCTGCCTGGCGAAGTCATATGTTACGGTTTTGGCCGCGATAACCTTGTCCATGGCCTCGATAATCTTGTCGGCCGCCTCTGTCCAGCCCATATAGCGGAGCATCATTTCGCCCGAAAGAATAAGCGAACCGGGATTGACCTTGTCAAGATTGGCATATTTCGGCGCCGTACCGTGAGTCGCCTCAAACACCGCCACGCCCGTCTGGTAATTTATGTTGGCGCCAGGCGCGATACCGATGCCGCCGACAGTTGCCGCAAGAGCATCAGAAACGTAATCTCCGTTGAGATTCAAAGTTGCGATTACGTCGTACTCGGCCGGACGTGTAAGAATCTGCTGAAGAAACGCGTCGCATATACAGTCCTTGACTGTAATTTTGTTGCCCGTCCTGGGGTTTGTGAATTCGCACCAGGGGCCGTTATCTATAAGAACAGCGCCATATTCACGCTGCGCAAGCTTGTACCCCCAATCGCGGAACGCCCCCTCGGTGAACTTTTGAATATTGCCCTTATGAACGAGCGTCACCGATTTGCGGTCGTTGTCAATGGCATACTCAATCGCCGCACGCACAAGCCTTTGCGTGCCTTCAAGCGAGACGGGCTTGATACCAATTGACGACGACTCGGGAAAACGAATCTTCTTGACGCCCATTTCGCCGAGGAGAAAAGCTTTTACTTTTTCGACCTCCGCCGTACCGTTCATCCACTCGATGCCGGCGTAAATATCTTCAGTGTTCTCGCGGAAGATCACCATATCGGTAAGTTCCGGACGCTTAACCGGGGAAGGCACGCCCTTGAAATACCTAACGGGACGAAGGCACACATAAAGATCGAGTTCCTGACGCATAGCTACATTTATGGAGCGGATGCCGCCGCCGACAGGAGTTGTAAGCGGCCCTTTAATGCTGACAAGACAGTCCCTGCATGTTTGGAGAGTTTCCTCCGGAAGCCACTTGCCCGTTGCGTTATAGGCCTTCTCTCCGGCAAGCACTTCCTTCCATTCAATCTTTCTCGCGCCGCCGTATGCTTTCTCTACCGCAGCATTCCAGACTACCATCGCCGCCCTTGTGATATCGGGGCCCGTTCCGTCGCCTTCAACAAATGGGATTACCGGATTGTCGGGAACACAAAGTTTCCCTTCCTTCATCGTAATTTTTTCGCTCATATTTCTACCGCTTATTTTTTTGAACAATCTTCAGGCGTTCTCATCTTCGCAACTTTCTGCGCCGTTTGCAGAGTTGGCGTTCCTGAAAAGAATCGCATAAAGCAGAACAACAGCAAAACATATGGCAGGCACTATGAACGATGCGCGAAGCGATGCCTGCGTGAGTTTTAGATTCGTATCAACCTCACTGGAGAACATAGGGACAAGAGAACACCAAATACTGCCTGAATTCTCAATAATAGCTGCCATCCACGGAGTAATTATGGCGCCGCCAAGTATAGCCATAATAAGCCCCGACGCCCCGAGTTTAACCGTTTTCTTGTCAAGCCCGCCAAGCGCTATACCGTAAATGGTCGGAAACATCAACGACATGAAACCCGACATTGAAACAAGGCATAATATATTCGCGCTGAACGGCAGCCCCGCACATACAAAAAGAACCCTGCTGGGAAGATACATGACTCCAAGGCATGAGACTATTGCACCTGCCGCAAAAACGGCCATCATATTAGCGGGGTTGAAATAGCGCATAAGAAACGTTGACACCCAGCGACAGGCAATAAACAGTACTATTGCAATTGTATAGTAGATGGCCGCATCAGCAGGAGACACCCCAAGTTCCTTTTGGCAATAGACGTTCATCCAGGTCCATGCCGCGATTTGAACACCCACATAAAAGAACTGTGCAACGACTCCAAGGCTGTAGCGCGGCGTCGTCAAAAGGCTGAAAAGCATTTGACGGTAATCCGAATTAAGCAGCAGGTACGCGATAGGGCCCATAACGCCGCACAAAACCCAGAGGATTTTGTTCATCTCGGGGAAGATGAAATAAAGGACCGTCATCGGCAGCACCGAAAAGAGAAGCGCCGCGGCAACACGCTTGAACGCGACAGACGATGACGGCGTCTCGCCGCTGCGCCTGAAGAAAAAGAAGAACCATATTGCCGCCGCTATCGCGCAGAGCCCGACATATGGAGCGCAAACCCAGAACAGCTCGTTGTTGATTATCTTCTCCAACACCTCAGGGGCCATTTCTGCACGCTGCTCGGCTGTGGCCGGGTTCAGATTAGACAATATAAGCTGCTGCGCAAGCACGATGCCTATCATTGAACCGAGCGGGTTGAACATCTGCGCAAAATTCAAGCGGCGCACCGCCGTCGACTTATCGCCCAGAGACAGCACATACGGATTGCAGGTTGTTTCCAGCAGCGAACACCCGCTTGCAACAATGAATATTGCTATGAAATAGATGTCAAAACTTTGTGCGACACACGCAGGAATATACAGCAGTGCTCCGCCGATGTATATTGCCAGCCCGATAAGCACGCCCTTTCTGTAGCTGAACTCTTCGGCGAGAACGGCGGCGAAAATAGCCAACACCGCGTATGCCCCGTAAAAAGCCACCTGCACCAAACCAGCCTTAGACTGATCCATCGTGAAAATCTTCTGGAAGGCGGGCACCAGATTATCGGTCATGTTATTAAGCAGCCCCCACAATGCAAAGCAACTGACAAGCATCGCAAAAACGGAAAGATATTTACGGGGAACTATCGGAGTGGAACTGCTGCTCATTTAATGCCTCCCAAAAAATATTTGTAAGCCGGATCTTTTGTCACATTGATGTAATTGTAGCCTATCTCGTCAAGAACAGCGCAAAACTCGCCCCGCTGATCTTTAGGGACCTGAAAACCCGCAAGGACCTTGCCATGGTCGGCGCCATGATTGCGATAATGGAAGAGCGATATATTCCAGCGCCCGGCAATCACCGAAAGAAACTTCATCAAAGCGCCCGGGCGCTCCGGGAATTCAAAGGAATACACGACTTCATTGACTATAGCGCGCGAACGGCCGCCGACCATGTGCCTTATATGTTCCTTTGCCAGCGCATTATCGGAAAGATCGATGCAATGGAAGCCTGCCGCTTTAAACGACTTTTGCAGTTCCTTGCGTTCTGAAACATCTTTTACCGACACTCCCACGAAAATATGGGCGAGCACGCCTTCGCTCATCCGGTAATTGAACTCTGTAACGTTATGCCGCCCCAGACGTTCGATAAACCTCGAAAAGCTGCCTGGCGATTCAGGAATGGCGCAATCGAAAATGGCCTCACGCCCCTCTCCAAGCTCCGTCTGCTCGCACACAAAACGGATGCGGTCAAAATTCATATTGGCCCCGGAAATGACGCACGCGTAGGTCTCGCCTTTTTTTGCCGTTTTCTTGGCGGCGGCGAGAGAGAGAGCACCCGCAGGTTCGCATACCGCACGGGTAGCCTCAAAAATATCTTTGATCGCGGCGCATATCTCGGGCGTAGAGACGCGGACAATACCGTCTAAATTCTCGCGGCAGAGTTTATACGTCTCCTCGCCCGGTTTTTTGACGCATACTCCGTCGGCAAACAGGCCTGGATTGTCCAGGCATACGCGCTTGCCGGCTTTAATGGACTGGGCCATGCAATCGGAATCTTCGGGCTCAACCCCGTAGACCTTGACTCCTGGACGAACCTTCTTTACATAAGAAGAGACTCCGGCCGCAAGCCCGCCGCCGCCGATAGGCACGAAAATCGCATTTAAACTGCGCCCCGCATCGTCAAGAATCTCCTTGCCTATTGTACCCTGCCCGGCGATAACGTACGGGTCGTCGTACGGCGGAATGAACGTTAGACCGCTTTTCTCCACGAGGCGGGACGCCTCCTCGACGCAGTCGGAATAAGAATCGCCGTACAATACAACCTCTGCGCCAAGAGCCTTGACGGCGTTCACCTTAATCTCAGGCGTCGTCACCGGCATAACTATAGTAGCCTTAACACCAAGACGCCTGGCCGAGAGAGCGACACCCTGCGCATGATTGCCCGCCGATGCGGCAAGAACGCCGCGGCTTAAAACCTCACGCGGCAGCGATACCATCTTATTGTATGCGCCGCGAATCTTATAACTGTGGACGGGCTGCAAATCCTCACGCTTAAGCAAAAAACGCGAGCCTGTTTTAGATGAAAGCTGAACGGCCTCGTCAAGCGGAGTCTTTAATGCCACGTCGTAAACCGGAGCATTAAGAATTTTTATCAGATAATCCATCTTACAACTCGTCGGCGGCCACTTCGGCCTCTATTGCGGAATAGTCGATTTCAGGGAAAACCGCCTTCGCAAAATCCTTGTACACAGGGAACGCCTTGACAACATCGACAACGCATTTCTTAGACAGGTCAACTGCTCCCGGCTGCGAAGCGCACATAATCTTGAGCGTGAGAGCAAAGCCAAGCTGCGCATCGGCCCATTCCTTGAGGTTGAGTTTGGGCGAACCGCTCTCGCGCCCCCTGCGGATGAACTTATTCCAAAGCTCATTCATCACGCGCGGATGTTCGGAATAAAGAGTCTGCCACATCACAGATGAGGTTGAGCCGCTTCCGTCCTTGTTCTTGAGCGATACCTTCGCGCTGTCGACAAAAACAACCTTTTTATTCTTGAATTTCTTGTCCTGCGCATAAAACACGTAGCCGCCCTTGATATTGCGAATGAAGATATCGTGAACCGATTTCATCATTGCGATTTTCTTAAGTTCGATATCATTGATATAGTTGACGGCGGCAGGAGTCTTAAAGCCGTCAGCAAGATTCTTAAGGTCACGCTCGGCGCCTGCCCAGTAGAGGCGGCTGAGAGCCCCAGAAGCGACAATCGCGTCAAACGCCGACTTGGCAGAAACCATTTCCGCTTCAACCAAAGCAGCCTTCTCATCGGCCTCCTTCTTGGCGCGCTCCTCCTCTTCTTGTTTTTTCTTTTCGGCCTTCTCCTTCAGAGCCTGCATAGCCAGTTCTTTGGCAACCTTCTTCTGCTCGTCGCCTATAAGGTTTTTAATGCCGTTTTTAATCTTGCTGCACTCGCCCTTCAATTCTTTAATCTTGGCGTTCATCGAATCTATTTCAGATTTTGACGATGCGGAAAGCGCCATAAGCCGCCCCTTGACTTCTTCCGTAAATCCAGTCAGACCTATGCTCTCCTTGATGTTTTCAATCAAAACCTTTGACTGCTTGACTACTTCAAGACCGGCCGCCTGGGCATCGTACGAGCGCACCCACAGATCGGACATCTTCTTGACCGAAATTGGAATATTGTTCTCAGCGGATGCGTCGGCGGCGGGAGCCGCCTCAGCCGCAGGCTTAGACTGCGCGGCAGCGGCGGGAGCGGCGGGCGCAGCATTGGCGAGCGCGGCCTCGGCCGCGACAAGACGCTTTGTCTTTGCAGGCTTCATTTCCGTGAAACTCGCTGCAAGCGGGGAGCCCTTGTAAATCTCACCCAGTTTTGCCGCCGCTTCAGGCGCAACTTTACTGATTTCTGCGGTGATGGACTGCACTTCCGAATGAACCTTCTCGGCACGTACAAGGGCATCCTTCAGAGTAACAGTATCGGACTCTATCTGCTTGCGAATAGCGGTACTGCCCTTTTCGATGTTGGACTTCTCAGTCTGATTCTGAACAAACCAAAGAGCGCCGATAACTCCGGCGATTACAAGCACAATCACGAAAATGAACAAAAAGACCTTAAGCCCAAGATTGCCGCCCGACTCTTCTTCGTCATCATAATCGTCGATATCGTCTTTATTGTTCTCCTTGCGTGCGTTTCGTACGAGAGCGCCTCTCTTCACTCCCTTTTTCACAACAACGGCTTTGCGTTTTTTCGACGGCGAAAGTTTGCCGGCTTCAGGCTGCCCGGCAGAATCCGGCTCGGCGACATCTGCATCGGTAACACTGTCGATGGACGACAAATTCTGCGATATTGAGAGACCGGTCGTCATCACCGCCTTAAAATCGGCAAGAAGAGCCTCAAAAGTTGGATAGCGGTCTGCGGGATCGAACGCGAGCATCTTCATTACAAGCGCATCGATCTGCGGCGAAAGATCAGGTCTTATTTCACTCGGCTTGCGGGGAATAAACTCAAAGCGCTTGCGCACCACGCTCGAGGCGTCATCTCCCTCAAAGGGAGCTACACCGCACAACGCATGATAAAGAGTGCCTCCGAGAGAATAAATGTCGGCACGGAAATCGACAGGGTCTTTGCTTACCTTTTCAGGAGCGATGTAATATGGAGTACCCCAGATTTCCTCGGTGTCGTTCTGCATAGCGGCAAGGCCGAAATCGACAATTTTCGCATTGCCGTTGGAATCGAGCAAAATATTCTCGGGCTTGATATCACCATGCACAAGACCGTTATCGGCGGCACAGCGAAGAGCCTGCGCCACCTGCTCGCAAATTTTGAGCACACGGGTAATATCGGTTGCCGCGCCGCTGTTGCTCATAAGCTGATCAAGCGAGCCGCCGGCGACAAGCTCCATCGAAATATACGGCATGCCGTCCGAGATGCCATACGAATAAATCTGCGCGATATTGGGATGGATAAGACGGGCGGCCGACTGAGCCTCTTTTTTGAAACGATTAAGGAACTCCGGATCGCTTCCAAACTCCTTGAGCATCACCTTGACCGCAACCGGCCTGTCAAGCATCTTGTCGCGACCGAGATACACTCCTCCCATGCCGCCCGTTCCCAATTCACGCTCAAGAAGGAAATTTCCGTTCTCGCCAAAAACACAAGGAGTTTTTATCAATATAGTCTCTTCACTCATTTTATGCTCCCCCATCTGCGATTAATGACTGGCCAAAAAACACAAGCGGCGCAGCCTGTGACATTTTTTTCAGGGACCGTCCCCCAATATCGGCTATCAAGGCTGTTATCGGAATTGTCACCGCAAGTAAAATACTCGTTTTCTCCGATATGAACCGGCCCCTTCATATCAGCGCGACTTGGCAAAGGCGTCTTCTCGCCGCGCGCTCCGACCATCGGCTTAAGGTCGGGCATCTTTTCTCCGTTGATGAAGACCGCGGAGTCTTTAATGTCCACAGTCTCATTTGGAAGCCCTGTAACTCGCTTGATATAATGAGTGCCTTGCACCAGACCATTAATGCCGGTGGTAGAAAAAATCATCACATCGCTGCGGGAGGGCAACCTAAAATGCCACTTCCACCTGTTTACAAAAACAAAATCGCCCGTGGTATCGTAGCCTGAAAAAACACGATGGCCTTTATGTACCATCAATTCGCGCAACTGCCCCTTCGAGTCGGTAAAGCAAACCACTGCCGAACGCCTGCCGCCTTCTAACGGACATAAGACATAATTGTCCGCATGCTGCCCGAAATCAAGTTTACTCCTGCAGTCGGTGGGCAGGCAAATTGTCTCCGTGCGCCCGCCATAACCGAGAAGCGTCAAGTCGAAGCGGCCGTCCTCGCGATCGGAAATAACAACCTTGGCACTGAATGGAGCTACAAGCTCCTTGTAGTCGCGCCCTGTTGCAATCCAATTAAGCCATTTAAGCGGCGTTTTCTGCCAAAGCCCGGGCTCACTGCACTCCTGATAATGATTGCCGTAGAGCGTAGGCTGCATGGAGCCGGTAGGAATGTTGAATGGCTCATAAAAGTAGGCTCGAAACGCCATCGCAACGGATATAGCGACAACAAGCGTATCGAGCCATTCTCTGGCAATATTTTTGAGCCGCCCGAGCATTACGTACGATAGTTTGGAGCTTCCTTCGTGATTGTAATATCGTGAGGACGCGCCTCCTTAAGGCCTGCCGTGGTAATGCGGAAGAATTTGCCCTTCGCCTGAAGTTCGGCAATTGAACGTGCTCCGCAATAACCGAGAGACGCCTTAAGGCCGCCGCAAAACTGCGTCATGATAGACTTGACATGACCGGAGTACGGAACCATACCCTCAATACCCTGTGGCACAAGATCCTCGTCGGCCTCGTTGTCCTGGAAATAGCGCGCACGCGAACCCTTGCCGTTTTTGAGCGCCGCCATAGACCCCATGCCGCGATAGACGACATACTGACGCCCGTTGGAATAAATCTTCTCGCCTGGCGATTCTTCGGTGCCGGCAAGAACAGACCCGAGCATGACAGAGTCGGCACCTGCTGCGATAGCCTTGGGAACATCACCGGAAAGTTTGATTCCGCCGTCGGCTATAACAGAAACACCGGTTCCACGAAGAGCCTTTGCCGCATTATAAACA
>JAZOTG010000176.1:0-3223 GCA_045657505.1 Kiritimatiellia bacterium
TTGAGCGCCTTGTCGAGCGTAAGCCATCCCCAGTCGGAATCGTTGAGATGCTACTGGTTGTCGCTCATTATCGCCACACGGAAACACGACTTTCCGCCGCCGGCGGCAAGCGCCCCTGCCGCAACAGACACTCCGGCCATACCGATAAAATTTCTGCGGGAGAGTTTCATAGCACTACCTTTTCATTTCTCCGGTTAGATTTACCGTTTCCGTTCGTGCGGACGCTCGAATTCAGCAGGCCAGACGGGAAGCGGATCGCCGATTCTGTAAACCTTGAAATCGCCAAGTTCGATTTCCGTGGCGTCATTCGTAATTTCCGCCTTTATCTGAAGATAAAGTTCATCCGCTCCTTCCGGCACGCGCACGACAACCTCGCCTGGCTGCCAAACATTATCTTCGCGAAGGTCCTGCGTGGCGATCGCGGGAATATACATAGGCGACTTGATCTCCTCGCCCTTGCCGCGGAAGCGCGGAAAGATGAAGAGAAATCCCGGGCCGCTGCGTTTGATGGATAACCCGACCGAATAAAGCTCTCCCGGATTTAAGCCGCTCGTCACAAGCGATTTTTCAAACCGTCTGACGTTTGTACGCCGGTTGCGGCGATCGTAAACCGGCGGCTTTGGCCAATCCTTTGTCGAAACGCCGAGAGACATCTTTTGAGCGTCTTTCGCGAGATTAATGAGTTCACCCTTCTTAGCAAGCGCGGCTTTTCGTTTCGCGGCAAATCTACAAGGATCCTTAGCGAGCATCACCGTTTCGGTAAATCCGGGAATCGCCTCTTCCCAGGTTTTCTGCTTCGCATAATGTCCGTCGCGCCAGTTGAAAAGCTTACCGCCCTTCTCGCCGTAAAACCAGACATACTCCGTCGCTGAACGTAAACCCTGCTCAAGATTGAGGCGCAAATGCTCAAGCCGCGAACCGTTCACCGGTCCGAAATAATAATTCGACTTCGGGTTGCGCTCTTGGGCATACATATCGACGAAATGGCCGTTACTGAAAAGGAATTGCGAGCGATACTTGATGAGGTTTTCTTTTTCGATAAGCGGCAAAGCCGTGATCGAACCGGTTATATAGTCGTTCATATAAGCGTTCTCCAGCGAAGAGCACGCGTAAACCTCCATTCCGTCAACGAACCGCGCCTCGGGCGGCATCGCATCTATGATGCCGTTCAAGAAACAATGAAGAAGTTCGCCCGACTGCTCAAGACTGCTGAGCGCATACGGCTGGCGCCCCTCCTGAAGCCAGCTCTTGCAGTGGTAAAATCCCCAGAGCGAAAAGAGGACGGCATCGGGAAACTCCTGAAAGACGCGCGAGAACACCTCTCGCCCGCGCTGACGGGCGAGTTTCGCCGTTTCGCGGTAAGAGGGATCGCGATGGGAGTGAACGTATTGGGCATCCTTTCCGCCCTGTGCGCGATATTCCTCGGGATCCAGCATCAACCCTTTAAGCCCCGCCGCTTTCGCGAGCCAGGCTACGCTCGCCATATTCTCGGCGTAATTCGCCCACGCCTTGTCGTCCGCCCAGTCGAGTCGCTCATGATTGCCGTGCGGAGTCATCCAAAAGAGAAGCATGCTTTCGGTAAGATTCGGTTTCGTGGCAATCTCTTTAAGGTAAGGAAGCTGCGATTTCACCGCGTCGCGCGTCCAACGCTGCGATTTATGCATAATCCAGCGATACTGCGAAGTCGCCGTTTTCCCGTCGGATGTGACGACAGGGATATTATGTAGCCCGATCGCGACACCATCCAAATACGGCGCGCTCTTGGCAAACTGATCGGCGTTCGCCAAGACATTCGAGGGCGTCGTATTCATCACATCGAAATACAGCCCAATGCACTTCTTCGGCATCCCGCCGAGCGCGCGCCCGTCCGGCGGCGCGGCAAAAATCGCCGCGCTGACAAACATAGTCAACGCCGCCATCGTGAGTTTACATTTAGCCGACACTTTACAGCTCATTTCAAAATTCCTTTCACATCTGCTTGTCGAATGATGCCGCTTTCACGAAGCCTTTGATGACGACTCTACCTGAATCATAAAGTGAAACTTCGGCAAAGCTGTTGTTTTCGGGATATGCGTCCTGTGCCATGGCGCGCAGAGTATAATACAAGATGCCATTATGGACATTGGGCGCAAGCCCAATATGATGATGACCTGCAAAAACGGCCTTCACCTTGCCCGACTTTTCAAACATCGCTCTTAACTCTTCTGCATTATTAATACGCATGATATCGTCGCACACAGGATCCATAAGCTGATGCGCAAAGACAACAACCGGTCCCAAAGCTGAATCTAAGACCCCTTGCAGCCACTTGATTTGATCGGGCGGAACATTCGTATCTCTAAAATCGAACTTGCCTGGCGCATACTCCTCCATTTTAGAGGTATAGTTGGCGTCTAAGACGATACCTGTTACATTACCGACCTTAAACGAATAATAAGCTTGAGCCCTATCTTGCCCGTAATTCGAAATGCGTGAGAGAAACTCTGCCTTTGTAATGCAATCCGTCTCATGATTTCCAAGTACATGATAACGTCTGCCATTGAAAGTAGCATAAACCTTCTCTATATCGTCAAGGCATTTGAGAGTACCTTCTTTCGTTTCCACCATATCCTTGAAATCACCAAGCTCAATCAGAAAATCAACCTTGTGCGCATTCATGACTTTGATGCAATCGCGCAATTTCGCCGGTGCGTCATCGAAGCAACGTATTCCCGGATCGTCAATACCGCTTGGCTTGGTGGCATAATGCAAATCTGTCACCATTCCAAACCGAACAAGCGGCTCTTCACTCGCGCTGACACTGCATCCGGCAGCCACCGTAGCGAGCGATGCGAGAATGAACTCCCTTCTGTTCCAATCGTCAGGCATGTTTTCTTCCTTTCACAATCAAACCCTCATTGACAAAACCTACTTGCCAGTGTTCAAAAAAAGTATATCACCATAAACTCGTCACTGTCAACTAAAACATAAGCACATTATACACTATGTGTGCGATTTTATTCCGTTGATGAAAGGATGGATTTTACCGCAGTCAACGACCGCAACACTTCTTATATTTCTTGCCGCAACCGCAAGGGCACAGATCATGAGGTTAACTAATCGAGGTCCCCATCACAACGCAGACTACACAAGAAAAAAAAGTCCCGCAGAAATCTGCGGGACTTTTTCTGACGTTAAAACCAAGATTACTTGATTTCGACTTCGGCGCCGGCCTTCTTGAGCT
>JAZOTG010000177.1:0-11738 GCA_045657505.1 Kiritimatiellia bacterium
GTTTCATCCCAATTTGTGACCGGGCTTTTATTTGCGCTTCCGCTTCTTGACGATGACAGTGAAATACGCTTCCTGACTCCTCTTCAGTCGCGCGGAT
Organism: Kiritimatiellia bacterium; assembly: GCA_045657505.1. GTDB lineage: Bacteria > Verrucomicrobiota > Kiritimatiellia > RFP12 > UBA1067 > UBA1067. The sequence continues at coordinate 98 of JAZOTG010000177.1, forward strand.
ATGTCGACATGACGCTCGGGGTGCTCAGGCGCTACGGTATTGAAGTAACCGAGACTATTAACGGCTTTACCGTGTGCGGCAGGCAGACGTACCGTTCGGACGGGACGTTTGAAATAGAGGCCGACTGGAGCGCGGCCGCGTTTTGGCATGCGGCCAACGCGTTAGGCAGCGAGATTATGCTTGAGGGGCTGGACGGCTCTTCCTATCAGCCCGATAAGGTAGTCGAGGCGCTTATTGATAAAATAAAATCGGGCGGAACGGTTGATGTTTCGGAGTGTCCCGACAATTACCCGGCTCTCGCTGTCGTAAACAAGGCTCTCGGAGCGAATGCGGTCTTTGTCGGCACGGAGCGTTTGCGAATTAAAGAGTCCGACAGGGTCGCGGCCATGGAAGACGTGTTCCGCAATCCTTACGATGTAAATCCGCGTAACGACCACCGCATAGCCATGGCAGCGGCGATATACGCAACAACTCTTGATTCGCCGGTTCTCATCCATGATGCAGACTGCGTTGCAAAGTCATATCCGCGTTTTTGGGACGAATTTAAAATGGACCAGTATTTTGTCTCGGGCTGGCCGTTGCCCAAGACCGACAGTCCTGCCATCCACAATGCTGCGCATGCCAGAGCGGGCCGTAAGGCCGAGATGGCGGTACTGCGCGAGCCGTCCGTCGAGAAGGCGCTTGAAGCGGCGCAACGTGCGGGTGCAAAGGGGCTGGCGGTAACCATACCGCATAAAATCAGCGTGATGGACTATCTCGACATTATCGATGATTCCGCAAAACAGATCGGCTCTGTCAATACTGTTGTATTCAGTAACGGCCGGAAAATCGGCTACAATACCGACGAGCCGGGCTTTGCTAAGGCAATTTTGGATTTTACGGGCAGAAAAGATCTTCTGGGCATAAAGGCGGCGCTGCTTGGAGACGGTGGCGCGGCAAAGGCGGTCAGCGCCGCTCTTAAGAGGCTTGGTGCGCAGGTTGAGGTTTTTCACCGCAGGGCTTTATGCCGCGGATTCGACCTTGTCGTAAACGCTACGCCTGTAGACCCCGTCGGCGAATACGAATTTTGCGGCAGTGAACTCGTGTACGATCTGAGGTACAATCCCCCCTGCACTCCGCTGATGAAGCGCGCCGTCGCAGCAGGCTGCCGCGCTGCAAACGGCTATTCTATGCTTGTTGCGCAGGCCGAGCGCCAGCTTGAGCTTTTCAACTGCTGAAAATCAGGCTTGACGCTCCGGCTGATTGCGCAGGCGCAGCTGCCCGCAGGCGGCATTCGCATCTTTGCCGCGCGAACGCCTCAGCATTGTCTGGATGCGGTTTTTCATAAGTACATCCAAAAACATAAGCAGGGTTTTCTCGTCGGGTGTTTTGAAATCCGGCCTGTGCGAAACCGGTGAAAGCGGTATGAGATTCACCTTTGCCATTGGCACGCGCTTTACCTGCGCGGCAAGTTCGCGTGCGTTTTCGTACGAGTCGTTGACTCCTTTGATCATGGTGTATTCAAATGTGATGATCCGCTTTGTTTTGCGCGTGTATTCTGCGCACGTCTCAAGAAGCGTGTCGATCGGCCAGCGGCGGTTAACAGGCATTAACAGGCTTCGCAGTTCGTCGTTTGGAGCATGAAGCGAAACGGAAAGCTCGAACTGTATCCCTTCGGAGGCGAGCCGTTCAAAGCCAGGCACAACGCCGCATGTCGAGATTGTTATGTGCCTCGCGCCAAGATTGGGCCCTTTGCCGGCGTTGATCAGTTTAAGCGCCCGCATCGTCTCGTCGTAATTGGCGAACGGCTCGCCCATGCCCATCACGACTATGTTTGTGATTTCGCCGAATTTGCGCGCGAGAAGATACTGGGCGACGATTTCGTCGGCCGAGAGCGAGCGGACGACCCCGCGTGAGCCGCTTGCGCAGAATGCGCAGCCCATTGCGCATCCGACCTGAGTGGAGATGCACTGCGTGAAGCGGCCCGTTGCCGGGATGAGGACTGTCTCGACGCTATTGCCGTCGTCGAATCCTACAAGCAATTTGCATGTTCCGTCGCTGGAGCGGGATGTGTCAAGGACGGTTGCGCCGGTGAGAGGAAATTCGGCTTTCAAAATTTCGCGAAAGTCCTTCGGAAGGGTTGTCGCTTCATCCCAGCTGTCAATATAGTCACGGTAAAGCGATTGCAGAATCTGATCGGCGCGAAACGGCCTGAGACCGCGTTCCTTCAAGATTGGCTTCCACTCGTCGGGTAATATGCTCCAGGCTTTTGTCATGCGTTTATATTGTTTGAAATCGATTTGCGGCACGTTATTTATATACTTCTTCGGCCCATTCGTATTTGGACGCGCCGGCCTCTGCATATACGGTGTCGGCAATGTAGTTTAAGACGCGGGCGGAGTTGAAAAGTTCGTGATACCGCCTGCGTCCGGCGTTTGCCACAGCCCGCTGGAGGTTCTTGTTTGCACAGTAAAACAGGATTTTTTCAGAGAGGTCTTCGGCGTCGTCAAAAAACACGGCCTCCTCGCCGTCTTTGAAGAAATGCTGGTAGCCGCTTTTGGATGAGATAAACGTAAGAATGCCGCGGCCCATCAAGTGAGCGAGCCGATCGGACGAATACCATTTCAGGCCTTCGCGACGATTGAGCGAGAGAGCCATTGCGCTCGACAGCAAAGTCTGCTCGTATACGCTGCCGGCTATCGTCGGCCGGCCGCAAGTGCCGAACAGACCGAAGCGGATTTTGGAGGAGACAAGTCTGTCAAGTTTGCGCAGGAGTTCAATGCGCTCGTCTTCAGGTCCGTCGTGACCGGCGAAAAAGAGGTCGTACTTTATATCGCTGCTTGCCGATATGTTTTCGTATTCCATTGTTTCGTCGCACATGTTGGGCAGAAAGCCCACAATGTTCCTGCCCGTAGTCCATTCTTTAAGGGCTTCTCCCGCGGAGGTGACGAAAATCGCGTCGCACGAATGCATGCGTTCGCGTATTTGGCCGACGGTATGCTTTTGCCAGACGGGATCGACATTGATATGGACAAGTTTGACGTCGGGCAGGATGGCGCGCACTTTTGCAAGCGACGAGTTGTTGAGATAATCACAGTGTCCGATAAGTACTAAATCGGGACGGAAGTTCGCGCAGGTTTCTACAAACCTTTTGTTCATCATGCATGCGCCTATGTTGCGCATAAAACCGAACGGTGACAGGTATCGAGTAATATCGCGCTCTGAAAATTGCATTACGCGCCAATTGTTGCGCACTGCGCCGCACATAAAGCGGTAACCCTGGCCTTCGCGACCGCCGCCGTAGCGGCGAATCTGGTAATTATCGACTATTAAAAGCCGCAGCTGGTGTGAGGGCCTCATTTTAAGCTCCCGTTTGCAAACTCGCTGTAAACGGCAAGAGAACTTGCTGCCATGCGGTCGAATGAAAATTTCTCGAGGGCGTTTTCGCGCATACCTTTAAAATCGGAATTGGCGACAGATTGTATGGCATCGGCAAATTTTATTGACATTGCCGTGGGTGCCGCGTTTTTATCGGGGGCGACAAGAGCTCCGTTTACGCCGTCTTCAACAATGTCAAGGGCGCCTCCGAACGCCGTTGCGACAACGGGTCTGTCCATTGCCAGCGCCTCTGCCATTGAGCGGCCAAACGCTTCCGGCTTGCGGTAATTGGCGCTTACGATTATGTCGGCAAGAGACAGACACTCTGCCACTTTGCTTTGAGCTCCCGCGAAAACGACATAGTCGGCAATGTCGAGTTCGGCGGCAAGCTTATGAAGTTCAGATTCGTATTCCCTGCGAAGGGCCTCTGCTTCACCGACGATAACGAGTTTCCAATTGGGCGAATCTGCGGCGCCTGCCGTCCGCCTTGCACGGAGAGAGGCTATCGCACGGATAAGAATGTCGTAGCCCTTGAGCTGGGTGATTCGCCCCAGCCCCATCACGATTTTACAGCCGTCAAGTTTCCATTCTCGACGCTTTGCCTCCATGAAACCGTGATCGAGCTTTTCAGTGTCAAACCTTTCGCGGTCGATGGCGCGTGGAATGACTCGCAGGAGAGAGCGGTCGATTTTATAGTGTTCGACAAGATAGTCGGCGATGTATTTGCTCGGGGTTACCGTCACGTCGCCGTATGTCATCACTTTTGAATACGCCGATACGGAATTTGCGCCGTGGGCGAATGTTATCCATCTGAGGTTAAGCGTGCGGTTGGCGATGACGAAGAGCCATGCGGGCACGCGCGAGTGGGCGACTACGACATCGGGGCGTTCGGCCTTGAGCAGTTTGCGCAGCTTTTGGGCGCGTGAAAACGCGGTGAAGGGATTTTTTGATTTAATGTCCAATTTTGCAATGCGCCCGCCGTCGGCGACAATGTGCTCATTAAGGCGGCCTCCGGCCGAAACGACGAGATTGTCATGGCCGGCTGCGACAAGGACGCGGTTCATCTCGACGATGCCGCGCTCGACACCGCCCTGGTCCATTGCCGGTACTAATTGGACGATCTTCAAATACGCTCCTCGACGCCGCGGAAGTGGACATTAAGGTCGTGAAGCGGTGCCAAAAGAGTGCCGAGGCTTTGACCTTTAGTTAATTTCGCAAAGGCGTTTACATCTTTGGGGAAGCATTTGCCGCCATATCCGAGCTTGCCGTCGGGGCCCGGAACGTAGGTGTGGGTGTCGTTGATATAACCCGAGAGAAGAACGCCCGTATGGACTTTGGCCCAGTCTACTCCCATTTTTTGGCAGTACTCGCGGACGGCATTGAAGTATATTACCTTGTAGGCTCCGAAAACATTGTGCGCGTATTTGGTGACCTCGGCTTCAAGAGGGCTCATAACCGTGAATTTTTTGCCGGGGAACACCTTAATGAGAAGATCTACTGCGCCAGTGAAGACCATCGTCTGCTTTTTGAAGTCCTCTATGTGGGTGCGCTCGGTCAAAAACTCGGGCATATAGCACACTTCATGCCCGGTTTCGCGGGAGAGCATATCGCTTGTGCCGGGGAGAATTGTAGTGCGTACAAAAACGGGGACATCAGGAAGCTTAGAGATGATGTCCTTCATCAGCGTAAGATCCTGCGTGCCGTCATCTTCGGTCGGGACGTGAATCTGGACAAAGGCGATGTCAATGGACGAAAGGTCATCGTTGAACCCCTTGGGCGGATCGCTGACGAAAATTTTGACGTTCTTGTTGTTCTCTTCAAGCCATGTCTTAAGCGCACCGCCTACAAAGCCGCAGCCAACAATGCCGACATTTATCATATTTTTCTCCACTTTCGCATCATATGTTCAAAAACATTTGTCATATTGTACCATATGCATGACATATTGTGGGAAATCTTGCCTTCCGGCAGGCTTTCGTATTTCAAGTATTTTGGTATAATGTCGTGTTAATGGCAACGGGAATTACAGAGATGACAATAGAGGAAGTCAAGTCGCGCACTGATATTGCGGACTTGATTTCTTCATACGGCGTTGCAGTCCGCCACGCCGGGTCGAGTTTAAAGGCGTGCTGCCCGTTTCATAACGAGAAGACGCCGAGTTTTCATATTGACGCGGCAAAGGGGTTCTACCATTGCTTCGGGTGCGGCGAATCGGGTGACGCGATCAAATTCGTTCAAAAGTACGAGGGGCTGTCGTTTGTGGAGTCCGTCCGCAAACTTGCTTCTGCGTGCGGGGTCGAGATAGCTGAAAGATCTGATCCGGAGGCCAACAGCCGCAAGCGCCTGTATTCTCTCATGGCTGAACTTTCGCAGTTCTACCGCCGTTGCCTTCTGAAAACAGCCGAAGCTGCGGCCGCGCGCGACTATCTGTCAAAGCGAGGCCTCGACAGCGAGGCGCAAGAGGCTTTTGCAATCGGCTATGCCCCCGCCGGCATTTCGGTGATGATGAAGTGGGCACAGAAGTACGGTTATTCCGCGGAGGAGCTTGAAAAGGCGGGAGTCATAAAAGCTCCCCGAGGGACGGGCGACAAAGGGTATCATCGCTTTGGCACGCGCCTTGTATTCACCATTTGCGACAAGCAGGGGCGGGCCGTCGGCTTTTCTGGGCGCTATTTGGTTAAGCGTGAGAAAACCGGCAAGTATGTAAATTCTCCAGAAACGCCCATATTCAAGAAATCAAGGATTTTGTTCGGTTTTGACAAGGCCGCTGGAGTAATCGCAAGATCGCCTCATCGGGAGGCCATATTGTGCGAAGGGCAGATAGATGTCATACGCCTCCATTCGTGCGGTTTCAGAAACGCGGTCGCTTCACAGGGTACCGCATTCACTGACGAGCATGCGTCAATGCTCAAGAAGGTAGCCGACTGTGCCGTTTTGATGTACGATGATGATGCGGCGGGTAAAAAGGCCGCCGTTGCCGCGTCACGCAGGCTGCTTGCGGTGGAGATGCCCGTAAGAATCGTGCGCCTTCCATCGGGATCCGACCCAGATTCGTTCCTTGTCTCCAATCCGCCGGCTGCGCTTCAGGCATTGATAGATGATGCGCAGTCAATCATGGGCTTCCAATATGAATACGAGTGTTCAAAGGAGGGTTCGGCTGCAACTCTCGGCGCATTGAATAGAATTTCAAAGGCGATGGTGGAAACGCTGTCAATGTGCAAATCCCCCATACTCCGCTCGGCTATGGTGAGAGAGGCCGCATCTCTGCTGTCTGTTCCTGTTTCTGCGCTTTCTGCGGAACTTGACAGGGTAAAGGTCCCGGAAGCCGTGCAGGCGAGAGACGGATCCGTTGCGGGCGAAGATGCCGAAGAGTTTTCAGACGGGTATGAAGAGTCCGACTCCGGCGAGGAGTTTTATGCGCTCGATACTGCCGCCGCCGCGCCGACTCCGCTTGAGTTTGCCTTTATGGAGTTTTTGATGTCGCGGGAGTACGATGCGCAGATAAACGGCCTTATCGGAGAAAAGCTTTCGGGCATGTCGTATGCCTCCGATTTTACGGCGCGCTTCGTTGAAGTCTGGCGCAATGAGGCGGCCAGCGGCGAGGAGGGTTTGTCGCTTTTTCATCAGGATCTTGCTCCGCGTGAGCGCGAATGGTTTGACAGGCTGCTCCTCGGCGAGGGACGCATCGGCGCGAGTGCGCTTGAGCCCGTAGACATGATGCGCGATTTTGCGAGGCGACTTTGGATTGATAAACTTAAGCGTGATAAAAATGCCGTGGCTATAAATGAGCTTGAAACAAAGGGGCTGACCATTTCGATGTACATAAAACGCCTTCAAACATCGTCATGGGCTGCTGCGGACGAGTTGATAAAGCAATTTACAAAAGGAGACAACAACAATGGACCTGAAGGAAGCAACTGAAAAAATCAACAGTCAGAAGGAACTCGTTTCGAGGATACGCGATGAGGTTTCGCGCGTCATCGTGGGGCAGGGCAAGCTAGTGGACAGACTGCTGCTTGCGCTTGTCACCGATGGTCATATTCTGCTTGAAGGAGTGCCGGGTTTGGCGAAGACGCTTTCGTGCAACACTCTTGCCAAGGCGCTTGGGCTGGATTTCAAGAGAGTTTCGTTCACTCCTGATTTATTGCCAGCGGATGTCGTGGGAACGCTCGTGTATTCTCCGAAAACGGGTGAGTTTTCTCCCAAGAAAGGCCCCGTGTTCACTAATCTGCTTCTGGCCGACGAAATAAACCGCGCCCCCGCAAAAGTGCAGTCGGCCCTGCTTGAGGCCATGCAGGAGCGGCAGGTTACGATTGGCGAGCAGACATACCGTTTGCCTTCGCCGTTTCTTGTGCTTGCGACGCAGAATCCGATTGAGCAGGAAGGCACTTATCCGCTCCCCGAAGCACAGGTCGACCGATTCATGTTCAAATGCCTCGTCGAGACGCCGACCATGGATGAAGAGCGTAAGATCATGCAGCGCTTTGCCGAGTCGTCCAGCAGGCCGGAGACCAATACGGTTGTTACCGCAGAGGAGATTGCCCAGCTTCGCGCGACGCTCTCCACCGTGTACTGCGACGAAAAAGTGGGTGACTACATACTTGCCATCGTTTTCAAGACGCGCGAGGCAAACGCATACATTCAAAACGGGGCAAGCCCCCGCGCGACCCTCGCTCTCAATCTTGCGGCAAGGGGCAACGCGCTTCTCAAAGGCCGTCCCTACGCCACGCCACAGGATGTAAAGGAGGTTGTGCATGACGTATTAAGGCACCGCATTCTCCTGACATACGAGGCGGAGGCCGAGAATATAACCTCCGACATGATAATCGACCGCATTCTGGACGAAGTACCTGTTCCGTAATATGGCCGTTGATGTAAAAGAGCTGATGGAGAAAGTGGGGAGGATCCGTGTCCTCACCAGCCGTCTGATCGATGACGAGTTGAGCGGAAACTATCATTCGACATTCAAGGGGCAGGGCGTGGAGTTTGACGAGGTGCGCCCGTATGAGCCCGGCGACGATGTCCGCACCATTGACTGGAATGTTACGGCGAGAACGGGCATGCCGTACATCAAGCGCTTCAGCGAAGAGCGCGAACTTACGATTATGTTTCTTGTCGATGTTTCAGGTTCGCTCAGTTACGGAAGTTCCGGCAGAACAAAGGCCGAGCTCGCCGCCGAGGTTACGGCGCTTCTTGCTCTTACTGCAATACGCAATCAGGACAAGGTCGGGCTGGTGCTCTTTTCTGACAGAATCGTCAAATACATTCCGCCGCGCAAAGGCCGCGACAGCGTGATGCGCCTGGCCCGAGAAGTGCTTGCCGCGGGCGACGGTGCGGAAGGGCGCACCGATCTGGCCGGTGCGCTCAAGTTTTTGAACGGAGTGCGCAAGCGGCGGGGCGTGGTGTTTCTCGTGAGCGATTTCATGATACCGCCGTATGCTGCACACGGCAAGGACGAGTTCGAGAGTCTTTTGCGCGCGACGGCGCGCCGCCATGACGTCATATGCGTATCGGTGAGCGATCCTGCCGAGCATTGCGTCCCCGATGTGGGGCTTGTTGAGTTTGAAGACCCGGAGACAGGCGAAATAGCGGTTGTCGACACTTCCGACGGGGAGTTCCGTAAGCAGTTCGCATCGTCGGTTGAGACTGAGCGCGCCGAACTCGAGTCGTGCTTTGCCAAAAGCGGGCTCGACACTATATCGCTTTCGACCGACAGGCCGTATATCAATGACGTTCGCGCGCTTTTCAAACGCCGGGCGGGAAAGATGAGATAATATGCATTGTGCGCTTGTATTAGCATTGACGCTTTTCAGCTCTGCGCGGGACGGACTTGAGATTTCGTTGAGTTCGCAAAGTGCGCAGATAGACCCGGGCAAGAGTGTTTTTGTCGATATGGCGATAGTCACGCCTCCCGACGTTGAGGCTGTCGCTCCCGATTTGCGCACGCGTGTGCGAGGTTTCACCCTTGCGGAGGATTTCGCGCGCGAGCCTTACACGCGTGAGGACGGGAAGCGCGTTTTAGAGGTGCGCTGGCGCCTGCTGCCGGAGCCCTGCGCCGAGCGGTATAAAATAGCTCCATTCGTCGTTGCGACAAAGGCAGGCAAATCGTATCTGGCCGGTCCCGTGCGTTTTGAGAATCCAGCGCCGCGCGAAAAGGTGTCGGGCGAGATGGAAGTTGATCCGCGCAAGGATCTTCCGCCGCTCAGCTGGAGGCTTGTTTCGTACATTCTATTGGCATTGCTCGCTGCCGGCCTTCTCGCCGTTTTTGCGCTTCGCTTGATAGCGCTGCTTGCCCGAAAAGTAAAAGAACACAGGATGAGCCCTGTTGAAAGGGCGTGGGCCGAACTGGAGCGTCTGATGAAAAAGGGGCTGCCGGGGCGCGGCCGCTACAAGGATTTCTACATCGAGCTTACAATGGTTGTTCGCCGTTATGTGCAGCGTAAGCATGGGGTTAAGGCTCCGCATCTGACGACTGAAGAGTTTTTCAGGGAGGTGGCAAACGTGCCGGCGTTCCCCAAAGATGCACTTGACGGACTTATGGAGTTCTTGTCAAAAGCCGATATGGTTAAGTTTGCGGGCGTCAAAGCCAATCCTGAAATGGCGGATGATGCCACAGAGAGCGCCAAGGCGTATATTCGCGCCGATAATCTTGGCGGGAGCGGAGGTGGTAGATGACGTTTGCCTGTCCATTGGCGTTTTTGTTTTTTATTCCGCTGGCTTTTGCCGCGTGGCGGATGTTGCGCAGGCCGCGCCGTCAAGGAATGCTGTATTCTGCCGTCTGCCGCATCCCTTCGCGAAAAAACGGATGGAGGACCTTTTTGGCCTCCGCCTCTCCGTGGATTGCCCTGGCGGCAATGGCGCTGCTGATTTTTGCCGCCGCGCGCCCCCGCGTTTCGCTTGGCAAGAACCGAAAGAATGTTGACGCCATTGCCATATCGATGGTTGTCGATATTTCAGGCTCTATGAGCGCACTCGACCTCACGCCTGAAGGCGTGGAGTATTCGAAGGACACTACGCGGCTTGCTGTCGTCAAAAAGGTGTTTGCCGATTTTGTGTCGAAGCGCCCCGATGATTTGATAGGCCTTGTCACGTTTGGCACGTTTGCCAATGTGCGCGCACCTCTCACTTCCGACCATGAGACCTTGCTTGGAGTATTGAAGGGCGTCGAAATACCCATGGGCGATTCCGAGGCCGAAACGGCGATTGGCGATGGGCTTTCGGTGGCGATATTACGCCTAAAAGACGCAAAGCCGAAATCAAAGGTGGTGATTCTGCTTTCTGACGGCGTAAGCAATATAGGCTCGGAGGAGGGCGGTGTCGATCCTGAAGTCGCATCTGAAGCGGCGGCGAAATTGGGTATTAAGGTATACACCATAGGTGTGGGCACCAAGGCCCGCCTTTCGCCGTATTTGATGGTTGACATGTATGGCCGCAGTTTTGTGATTCGCCGTCCGTCAGGGTTTGACGAGGCGCAGCTCAGAGGCATCGCCGAGAAAACGCAGGGCATGTATTTCCCTGTAAATGACGAACGCGCGCTTGAAAAAGCACTTGAAGAAATTGACAAGCTCGAAACGACGCCGATAGAGGCAAGCGAGTGGAATAGGTGGATAGAGTATTTCCCTGTTCTCTTGTCTGCCGGTGTTCTTATGCTGCTCCTTTCGATAGCATCGTCAATGATAGCAGTCCGCCGTCTTGTGTAGGTCGATTCGGGTGCGATTTTAAATCGTACCCGGTCAATGTTTTTTCCAAAAGAATATGTTTATGTGTTATAATACAAAGAAATTTTCAAGGAAAGGATAGTTCAATGAAGAGTTGCAAGAGTTCGAAAGTAGCGGCAATATGTACTGCCGTGATGGCTGCTACAATGGCGGCAGACTGTTTTGCCGCAAAGCCAATTCCTGCGTTTTTGTTTGGTCAGAATATTGAGCATACCCGATCAGCCGTGCAGGGCGGTTTGCTGGCGCAGCTCGTCAAAAACCGTAAGTTCGCGGGAAAGCCCGATCGTCGCGGTGTTGCGCAGATGTGGGAGGCTTATGGCGACCATGCCCTTTACGACCATTCGAGCTTTTCATGCAACAGGCACGCGGCGAGAAGCCGCATGTTCCGCATAAACGAGCGTCATTGTCAGGTTGTTTGCGGCCTTACCGACAATGGCGAGGCCGGTATCAAGCAGGACAAGCTCGGCATCAGGGGCGGCGTGAGCCACACTCTCAAGGCGGTTGTATGTTCGTTCCACCCCGTCGATACGCACATGGTGCTGCGCGTAACCTCCAAGGGCAAAACA
>JAZOTG010000178.1:0-2722 GCA_045657505.1 Kiritimatiellia bacterium
ATCGACCCGCATCACGCCCACAACATCATCAGCATAGGAATAACCAGCAAGCACAATCATAAAAATGCAGACCATTCTTGCCTCTACTTCCATACATTTTTTCATGTAAAAAGTATAGCACAATCCAAAGAAAACCGCAAAATGTGCTTAAACGGAACCGGGATCATTTCAATGCGCCGCTTGCCAAAGTAAACGCAATTTTTATTTTTGTTTATCTTGTCAAATAAGCGCCAGAACAAGAATCTCTTTACGGTGTCATGGCGAAGGCGAGGATACAAATATAGCTTACCATAAGCCAAGACGCAAATACGGCAGAATCTGCGTCTCAAGCGTGCGGTCAAGATCGAAGAGCGCGACACCTGCAAGATTGTATTTGCGGGCAGTTTTTATTTGGTTAATCACCTGAAGAGCGCTCAATCTCGACTCGTTGGCCGTAACGCCTATACCCGCAATCGTTTTAGACGCATGATTTTTCAATGCGGCATGCTGTTTGACATACGATTCAAACGTAAGAGAATTCTCGGTGTAATCCATCGGAACAGCATAATCGACAATATTGGAACTTATCCAGCCCACCCAATCCTGACCGACGGAGCGCACGCAAGCGGGATACTTGCCGAGCACCGCAACTGTAAACCAGCGCGGCCTGACGACCCTGCGCTTGGCCGAAGCGACGAATTTGGAAATCACAAGAGCAGCGTCATCTGGCTTTTTTGACAGTTCATACCACCTTACAAAATCGAGATGGATTCCGTTCACCGCCGGATATTTTGCCTGTATTTCATCAATCGCCGACAGTATATACGAGCGAACAGCACTCTTTGAAGGGTCAAGATATTCACTCAGTTTATTGTCTCTTGTATATAAACGCCAACCCTTTTGAGCAAAATCGGCAAGGCGCGACGGCGTTGAACGCGTAGCGGTAAAACAAAGCACCCAAGCGTGCACACGAATGTTGCTCCCCTTTGCGGCGGCAAGAACGGCAGCGAGCTGATCGCCCTCCTGCTCATATGTTTTTGAGCGTGGCAGCACATCAGACTTATAATGGGCAAAACCTGCGCCGGCGACGTTAACAAACAAATCGGTTACACCACTCTCCTTTAAAACGGCGATTGTCCTGGCCCAGTTGCCGGGATAAAGCCCACACCCGGAATGATCCCACACGGCATGGATTTCGCCTGGACGCTTTTTCTGCTTTCTGGCAAAATCGCCGACGGCCTTGGCATCGGCGGCCTTGCGCTTGACAGATTGTGCATAATCCCATTTCTGCGGCAATATGCTTCCTACAATTGCGGCGACGAGCTGCGCCTTTAGCGTCTCGTCTCCATCGGCCAGAAGCACATGTGTCATCCAATACCCGCGGCTGCCGACGAGCCACGCCGGCTCCTGCGACGAGCGTCCACTGCGGTCGGACCATGTTGCAACCACCCTCGACCTGCCTTCAATCGCACGGGCCCGCTGCAGCACCGTGGATGTCTGATAAATAGCTTTCGGGCAGCCTTTCGGTGTTTTAGAGCCGAAATCGATTCTACTCCACTGCCCTGGATAGGCGGCTGCCGCATATCCTACTGGCTTAACACCCATAAACGCCGCCAACGCCGGATCGGAACTGTGGAAAACAACAAGTTTGCCGCCCTTTGAACAATACGCCTTGATAGCCTGCATATCATCCGAGCCGACACTTGCGTAACCTACGAGAAACGCGACCTTGCAGTTTGTCAGCGCCTTGCTCAACGGCTCTTTGACGGCAACCTTGGCCTCAACCGACTCCTGCTTAAGCCAGCGGGCTACATGCTTTGCAAGCGACGAATAATAGCCGCTCTCCTTGCTTACAACGCACACGCCTGACTGGCCGGCGGATGCCGCATTGAAAAGCGCGGCGAGAAGAAATGAAATAATGAAAAAAAAACGTTTCATTTTTCAAGCATATCGGGACGTAAGCGACGAGTACGTTCAAGCGCCTCTGCCTTACGCCAAAGTTCTATCTTGGCATGATCACCCGAAAGAAGCACTTCGGGCACTTTCATTCCGCGAAAATCGGCTGGATGTGTATATTGTGGCGCCTCAAGGAGGCCTCCGTTTGAAAAGCTTTCACTTGAAGTAGCCGCCACTCCGCCGCCAAGCACTCCCGGTAAAAGCCGCACGATAGAATCGGCCATAGCAGCTGCCGCAAGTTCGCCGCCGGTCATTACAAAATCGCCGATTGAATACATATCGGTTGCAAGAGTTTCGATTCGCGAATCAAAACCTTCGTAATGGCCGCACATGATGACTATGTGTTCCTCTTTCGACAATTCTTCGGCTGACGATTGATTAAACTTCCTACCAGCCGGAGACGTCATAATCACGCGAGAGCGGTTGTTATTGGACGAAAGCGAACTTTCGACAGCTTTGAACCACGGCTCGCACATCATCAGCATGCCGGGGCCGCCGCCGTATATCTTATCGTCAACCTTACGGTACGGACCTTCGGCAAAATCGCGCAAATCAATTATATTTACAGTGCAGGCACCTTTTTTAACGGCCCGTGCGACCATACTTTCTTCGAGGAACCCCCGAAACATATTAGGCTGCACACTGATGATATCGATCTGTAGCATGTCTGCGAGCAAACGGGATTATTTGGAGAAAAGAAACTCCACCACATCGCCGTCCTGCATCTCATATTGCTTGCCTTCGGGACGCAGCGCGCCCGCCGCTCTCGCGCCGGACGTGCCGTTGT
>JAZOTG010000179.1:0-2524 GCA_045657505.1 Kiritimatiellia bacterium
CCAACTCGGCAATCTTTATTCATGCGTTCCCTCGATGCAGAATTTCCCGAGGCAGGTCAACGCGGGTGAAAATCAGGACCTCTATTTTGCAACACAGCTTGCGTTCGATGCTCTCACCGATGCTTCGATCCGCCTTCATTCCCGCGAGCCGATACGCGGCACCGTGCGTCTCGGCTATGCGCCTCCATTCAACGCTTCGACAATAAATTGGTTGCAGCACACGTACTTTCTCGACCAGACGATCGAGGTCATTCGCAGATTCATGCCCGGTGCTCCCGATGAGTCGCTGCAGGCAATGAAGGCCAAACTCAAGGAATCTCTTCCAGAACCCAATGCCGCCTCGTTCCTGCTTGGTTCAGGGTATCATTTCGTCTCATGGATAGCGCGTGAATGTTCATTCTCCGGCGCTGCGACAATTCTTGACGCGGGAATGCTTAGCGGAGGCGCCGCTATAATGGCAGCGGTCGATGATCTCAGGCTCGGGCATGCCGATGTGGCGCTCGCAGGCGCAATTACGCCTCCTGTCGGCCGGGCGTATCTTGAAGGCCTTTCCGGCGAGGTTGCGTTTTCGGCGCGTCCCGAGCTGCATCCGTTTGAGCAAAATCCCGAGGGCACTATTCCCGGCGAAGGCGGGGCCATGTTTGTCTTGAAGCGCCGAGAGGACGCATTGAAGGCTCACAACCGCATTTACGCGCTTATTCGCTCGGTGTCGATAGGCCACAATCCGGAGGACGATCCTTCACGGATTCTGTCCGATGCGATCAAATCTGCAGGGGTGAGCGTGTCGTCAATAGGTTTGATCGAGGCCGACGGTTCGGGGATAAAGGACATGGAGGATCGTGAGATCGAAGCCGTACAGCGCCTGTGGGGCGATCACCGTCCAGGCGGACCTCTTGTCGGAATCGGGTCTGTCAAGGGCAATATAGGCCACACCCTGCGCGCGTCGATGGCCGCTTCGCTCGTGAAGGCTGCGCTTGCGTTGAGACGTCGCGTTCTTCCTCCTCAGGTAATGCCCGATCATCCGTCGGAGGCGATTGCAAATCTTTCATCAAGTGCATATTTATTGACTGAGCCCCGCCCATGGATTACCGGCGACAGTTCAAATCCGCGCAGGGCGGCGGTTATGGCGTCAAACTTCACTCCGTGCAATCCCGTCGGCGTGGCAAGCCGCGGCGGCCGCAGCGCGGCAATCGTTCTTGAGGAAGAGCCGGAGGACAGGATATGATAGTCGAATTTCCGATTGTCGGTGGCAGCGAGCTTGTGATAATTTCGGCCGGCAGCGATAAGCTGCTCGTCGAAGAAATGACGCGCCTTATAACATTCATAGACAGAATCCCCGACTGTTCGCTGCTTGATATCGCATATACCTGCAGTTTGATGCGCGGCAAAAGCGTTCTTTCTGTCGTGGCCTCCAGTGTGCAGGATTTGAGGGAGCGTCTTGCATCGGCGAAGAGCAGGCTTGAGTCTTCAACGACAACGCGATTGAAGGACAAGAGCGGAACATATTTTTTCCGCGATCATCTTATCGGCGACGGCCTCGGTAAAACCGCGTTTGTCTATCCGGGTGCAATCTCGTTCTATCCCGATATGATGCGCGATATCGCGATTCTGCTTCCCGAGTGCCGCGCCCCGTTTGATGAGCTTGAAGAGGCCATGGCGGACAATGCGGAATTCACGCCGTCAAATTTTATTTTCCCTCCTGCTCCGTACTACAGGCACGACGCCGATATTTTTAGCTCCGGCGCGTATGCCCAGGCGCTTGTCGCGACATACGCCGGCTGCGCGGCAATGTCACGCCTTCTCGATGCGGTTGGTCTTGTTCCCGACGGCCTCGTGGGGTGCGGCGGCGGCGATCTTGCCGCCGTGCTGCGGTCGGGGGCCGCGGGGGCGGTTTCACGCACGCAGAGGGTAAAGGCGTTAAGTGAAATCTATAAAATCGTGAGCAAGGCCGTCAATAACAAAGGCCTTCAGAAGATGGCGATGGTTACCGTGATGGTCAGAAAAGAGGAAGATCTTCAGCAGGTAATTACATCGTTTCCAAAGGGTGCGGCATATCTTGTCTGCGATTTTTCTCCGAAGATGAAGACCTTCGCGATAGAGCCGTCGTTTGAGGACGCCGCAATGAAGGCGTTTGCAAGCGCAGGCGTGCGAACGTTGAAGCTCGATCTTGACAGGCCGTTTAACACCCCTTACTGCGCACCAATCGTTCCGGCGATTAAAAAGTTCGCGACCGGCTTGATGAAGTCAGAGCCGGTATACGATGTATACTCGTGCGCCATAGCCGGTAAACTGCCGCCGTCGCCGCGGGCGGCGCGCAGGGACACGGCGGAGCGTTGGGCAAAACCGGTGCTTTTTGCGCAAACAGTCAGGAAGATGTACGAAGACGGCTATCGCGTATTTGTCGAGGTCGGTCCGCGCGGCATTATGACGGGAGCGATCGAAGAGACCCTTCAGGGCGGCAAATTCGCCGCGATAGCACTTAATTCAATCCACCGCCGTGGTATTCTGCAGGCGCAGCACGCGG
>JAZOTG010000180.1:0-2120 GCA_045657505.1 Kiritimatiellia bacterium
ATGGCTACGATCCGACTTGGCGAAAGCTGGGCAAGCGTAGCGCCATCGACAAACGTGACCAGACTGTGAACAATGCTCTCCGGATGAACTACCACGTCAATACTCGAAATAGGCATGTCAAACAGCCAGCGGGCCTCAATCATTTCAAAGCCCTTGTTCATCATCGTCGAAGAGTCGACAGTAACCTTAGGCCCCATTTTCCAGCGGGGATGATTGAGAGCCTGCTCCACAGTAACAGTCGACAGGTCTGCGGGAGAATCGAGAAAGGGGCCGCCGGAAGCGGTCAAGATCAATTTTTCAACTTCGCCGCTACGTACTCCAATTTCGTCGCGGGACGGGCGGATGCACTGGAAAATAGCAGAGTGTTCGCTGTCAACCGGAATAAACCTGACACCTTTTCGGGCCGCTCTTGCCGTGACAAGTTCGCCGGCCATAACCATAACCTCTTTTGTGGCAAGAGCAATGTCCATGCCCTTCTCGATGGCGGCAAGAACAGGCTTAAGACCGCTAAGGCCAACCGTAGCCACAAGGCAGATGTCGGCATCGTTTTCCTCTACCGCCCTGACTGCGGAATCTTCTCCTACATAGGCTTTGGCGCCAAGAACATTGGCAATGGCAATGCAGGCATCCTTTGAAGAGCGCGCGGCCACAGCCACTACGTCAAACATTTCCGGGTTCGATGAAATAACATCGAGAGCGTTCATCCCGATCGACCCGGTCACTCCAAGAATTATTACTTTTTTTGCCATTTCATATATTATATCAAAAAATACTTACAATAAAAGAGCCGCCTCTTACGCAAGCGTAAAAGACGGCTTTTTTACGGACGGCAATTACATTAGAACTTGTAGCCGTCGCGGAGATGAGGCTTAACGAGATTGTTTGCCGCATCCGTATCGAATGCCTGCTTGCAGGAATCCCACTTGAGGAACTTGCCGGGGAGCTGCTGAGCTACGCAACCGACAAGAATGCCTTCCATCTGAGGAATGCAGTACTCGACGTCGGAGAAGCAGCGTGACTGCGTCTGCTCGTAGAAGTTGCCTTGACCGCGAATAGCCATAACGAACTCGCCGTAATGACCCTCTGCAAAGCCCTTCATCTCGACCGTCGACTTGCCGACCTTGGCATTGCTTTCGCCGAGGAACGGAATCGAACGGGGAACAGCCTTGGCAGCCTCGTGCTTGAACACATCGACAAACTCCTTGTCATCGTTGAGAGCGATCGCGCAACGTGCACCGTAATCGTCCTGCATGAGAACAGCGCCCTTCGAGCCGATAATGTAGCAACCCGTGTTAGGCACCTTGCCTTTGTGCGTAGCGGCCCACTTGGGCATGATAGAAGCTTCGGGCTTGATGTCGCCGTCGTACCAATAGAGCGTAACGGCCGGGAGTGTAACGCCCTTGCGGATTGCCGACTTGCGCTCCTTGTAGGTCATCTTGACGACCGACCTGAGAGGATAGGCGATATCGTTCTCAGACTCTACCTTCGTGCAGATTGCCTCTGAAACAGCGCCGAGTTCGAGACCGCGGAAAGCAAGGTTCATTGTGTGGCAAGCCATATCGCCGAAAGCGCCTGCGCCGAAATCGAAGAAACCGCGCCACGTAAATGTGTGATACACATTCTTGCCGAGCTTCCAAGGATCGTAAACGGGAGCATTGTCCGGATACTTGTCCAGGAACGGACGATATTTGGCCGGACCGAGCCAAGAGTTCCAGTCAAGACCGTCACGGATCTTATCGCCGTTAGGATTCTTCTTAACCCAGTTGGCGACCTCTTTACCCTGAGGCCATACAGGGCGGTTTGTCCAAACATGAACTTCCTTTACCTCGCCGAGAATGCCACTCTGGATAACCTCGGTGCAGCGGCGCATCGAATTGAGCGAGGAGCCCTGATTGCCCATCTGGACGATGACATTGTTGTCCTTGGCGGTATCGTAGAAGTACTTGTTCTCCCAAAGGGTGCGCACGAGGGGCTTCTGGACATAGACGTGAATGCCCTGCTTCATCGCCTCGATTGCGACCGGAGCGTGAATGTGGTCGGGTGTCGAGATCGTCATGGCGTCTACACCGAGTTTGGCGCGACCCTTAAAAAACATTCGGGAGTCCGGAAAGAAAAGAAAC
>JAZOTG010000181.1:0-3895 GCA_045657505.1 Kiritimatiellia bacterium
ATGAGATTTTCGATCGGAATTGTCTTGTATGAGAGATATTGCTCAGCGAGTGCGTCCATGCCATGGCGGGCGGCGGCATCGAGGCAGTAGTGTTCAAGAAGCGTGTCTCTTGGTGTTGAAGCAAAGCCGATGCCATAACGGAGCAGTACGCTTCTGTCGAATTTTATGTTGTGGCCGATAAATGTTTTCGATTCATCTGCGAAAAGAGGCCTGAAAATGTCAATCAAATCTGCCGTGACATACCAGGCCCTGCCTGGTGCTGTGGCAAACGAGCACCCGACCATTTTACAATGGTGCGCTTCGGTCGAGTCATGCCCGTCAAATGGCGCAGTTTCGGTGTCAAAAGCAATAATGTCGGCGTTCTGCAATTCTTTTAAGAGTTCTTTTGCCGTATCTTCATTTGTTACGAGCCTGTATTCGTGGGGTGTTGTGTTTAAATCGGCAAGCTGTACTTTTTGAAGCGTTCGAGAGTTTTCAACAGCAACATTAGCCCCGTCGCCAAGAAACTCCTTTGCAAACTTTATCAATTCAAATTTAGCGCAGAATGCCGCCAGTCTGTCGCGGTCCGGTTGCGACACCGTGTACGAGCCCCAGTCGGGATCAATGGGAACATCGGTCCTAATGGTTGTTAAAATCTTTGAAATGATGGCATCATCTTTGCCGGACGCAACCTTTTCGGCGAGTTTTCCTTTTAGTGACGGCGCGTTTTCAATTATATTTTCAACGCTGCCGTATTTCGCGAGCAAATCGCACGCGGTTTTTTCGCCGACGCCTCGGATGCCGGGAATATTGTCGGACGCATCGCCGGCGAGAGCGAGAAAGTCAATCATTTGCCGTGGGGCGGAAAAACCCCATCGTTCGCAAACTCTGGCGGCATCGTATATTTCTGCCGCGTCACCGGAATGTGCAGGGCGATAAAGCTTGATCTTGTCGCTGACAAGTTGCGCCGCGTCTTTATCCGGTGTTGCCATGTAAACATCAAACCCGCTGTTCGCCGCTTTAGTGGCGAGAGTGCCCATGACATCGTCGGCCTCAAAGCCGTCTACTCGTATTACGGGTATTTTAAGCGCATCGGCCAATTCAAAGGCGTATGGGATTGAAGCGGCTAAATCTTCCGGCATTTTCTGACGCTGCGCCTTGTAGGGAGGATAGGTTTCGTGTCGAAACGTGGGGCCGCCTGGATCCATTGCAAAAACCACATGCGTGGGTTTTTCCCGCTTGAGTATCGATGTTAACCCGCTGGTAAGCCCCAGCAGTGCGGAAGTGTTTATTCCGGTTGTTGTCATCCTGGGGTTGCGTAAAAAAACAAAGTGCCCTTTGTACAGAAAGGGCATCATGTCAATGATGAATAGTTTTTGCATCGTGCTTTCCGATAGTGGCGTTGGTTAGTCGACTTCGGTGTCGCGTTTGTTCAGGTATCCAGCTGCGCCATCAGTTTTTTTGTTGTATTCAACGGCGATTTTTTCTTTTTCAATGGCCATCCTGATGTTTGTTTGTGCAACTTTCATTGAGTCAAAGCGCACCGAAAGCGTTTTTGCCTGCAGGTCCCATACTATTGAGTCAAGGTCGACGCCTTCATATTTTGACAGAGCCGTGACGATTTTATTTGTATTGGATTTTGTCATTCCGGGAACATGGAACTCGTGCCTGCGAAAATCATTGCGCTTGCAGCCGGTCATAAGGCATAGTGCGGATAAAACAATAGTGATGAAAATTGTCTTCATGCGAGTCGTGTCAGTTGAATGTGGTTGGATCGGTGTCGGGACCGAAAGGTGAAAGTTCGCGAAGGCGTTTAATGACTGGCGGCAGATTTTCAAGCACATAGTCGACATCTCCGTCGGTGTTGTATCTTGAGAGTGAGAATCTTACCGAGCCGTGGAGCGCGATAAACGGCACTCCCATGGCGCGTATTACATGGCTTGGGTCAAGTGAGCCGGAGGCGCATGCAGAACCGGTGGAGATGCATATCCCCAAATCGGAGAGGCTGTATGCGATGGCTTCGCCTTCAATGTATTCAAAGCTGACATTGAGAGTGTTCGAGAGCCTGTTTTCCGTGTCGCCGTTAACGCGCGTATTGGGGCATGCGGCCAAAATTCCCCGTTCAAGGCGATCGCGGAGTTTAGATATTTTCTCGTTGTCTTCTTCCATGCCGAGGCGAGCGAGCGAGCATGCTTTTGCCAACCCCATTATGTAGGGTACATTCTCGGTGCCGGCGCGTTTGCCAAACTCCTGATGGCCTCCGAGCATGAATGGTTTGATAAGCGTGCCTTTTCTGACATAAAGAAAACCAATGCCTTTGGGCGCATGGAACTTGTGCCCCGACATTGACAACATGTCAATTGGCGTTGCGCTTACATCGACCTTGGCCTTGCCTGCAACTTGTACTGCATCAGTATGAAAAACGGCTCCATATTCCTTGCACATTTCTGCAATTTCGGAAATCGGAAAGATTGTGCCTGTTTCGTTGTTGGCCCACATTATAGATACGAGAGCGCGGTTGGAACCTTGCAGTTGGGAGCGCAGTTCGTCGAGATTTAACCTGCCATATGAATCAACTCCGATTTCAACGACATCATGGCCAAGAGCTTTGAGCCTGCGGCATGGTTGGAGAACGGCCGGATGCTCTACAGCGGACGTGATGATTTTAGATTTGGTTCCATGAAATTCCGCATGTCCGCGTATGGCTGCGTTGTCTGATTCGGTGGCGCACGATGTGAAATAGATTTCTTCTGGCGAGCAGTTTATGAATGCGGCCACCTCTTCGCGGGCGCGGTCGATATATTTAGCAATGCGCCCACCAAATGCGTGCATCGAACTCGGGTTGCCGTAATTTGCACCAAAGAAGGGCATCATTACGTCTTTTACTTCCGGTGCTATTTGTGTTGTTGCGTTGTTGTCTAAATAAATGATTCTTTCCATATATTGGGTATTATACCATTTTTACTGTGGATATTCTTCCGTGTTTAAACAAGTTAACGTGGGGACACTCCCTCAGAAAATGGGGAGTGTCCCCACGTGTGAAGTGACAAAATACAGAACTTTTGGTAAGATATGCAGAAAATTTGATAAAATTTGTCAAATATTTCCTAAAACGCTTTTCGCTTTAAAAGATGAATTCAGATAATATAAAAAAAGGTAAGGAGCGCGCTCCGCATCGCAGTTTGCTGTTTGCTTCGGGAATGAAGCGTTCAGACATGAAGAAGCCGTTTATCGGCATTTGCAACAGTTATGAGAGTTTTGTTCCTGGCCACTGTCATCTCAATAAGGTCGGCGAGTTTCTGAAGAAGTGTATTGAAGAGGCCGGCGGCGTGGCAATGGAATTCAATACGATTGCCGTTTGCGACGGAATTGCAATGGGCCATTCGGGCATGAAGTATTCCTTGCCGTCAAGAGAACTTATCGCCGATTCCGTGGAGTCAATCGCTAAAGCGCATTGTTTTGACGCTATGATTTGCGTGCCCAACTGCGACAAAATCGTGCCTGGAATGCTTATTGGAGCTCTTCGCGTCAATATTCCGACTATTTTTGCCTCTGGCGGGCCTATGGCGCCGGGCAAGCATCCAAAAACTGGCAATGACACCGATTTGAATTCTGTTTTTGAGGCTGTGGGCGCGGAGTCCGTTGGAAAGATCTCTTCCAGGGAGCTTGCGGCCGTTGAAGAGACGAGTTGTCCGGGATGCGGGAGTTGCTCCGGAATGTTTACAGCCAATTCAATGAACTGCCTTTATGAGGCGCTCGGATTGGCATTGCCAGGCAACGGCACTGTTCTTGCAGTCGATATCAAGCGGCAGGAGCTTTACCGTGCAGCTGCAAGACGCATTGTGCAAATGGCTAAAAAGGGTGCCCCTCCGGTAGCAGGCGCGTTTGGTACGGGCGGCGCTTCGTACGTAACGAG
>JAZOTG010000182.1:0-1942 GCA_045657505.1 Kiritimatiellia bacterium
CCTCGCTTTTATCTCGATATACGTTGCAATTCTCTTAAATTTTCAACTTCCAGTTTTCAAAGATCATCGCCACCCTTTCGGGCGAACGAGTGCATAGTTTATCAAATTACTTTTCACCGCGCAAGGGGGTATTTGAAAAAAAATTAAATTGTCCAGCCGCCGATATTGAGCGCGCGGCAAATCTCTGAAACGAGCAGCGCCACCATAAGTGCGGGAGCGAGATAACGCACCATAAAGGAATAGAAACCCTTTGCGTTAAACACCTGCCCCTCGCATTTGCACTCGTCTATAACCGTCTTGGGCTTAAGCACCCAGCCAACGAATATGCAGGTCACTGCCGCGACCACAGGCATCAATATCGAGTTTGTAATAAAATCAAAGAAGTCGAGGAACTGCATCCCGAACATTTTGATGCCACCCCACGCGCCGTATCCAAGCGCGGAAAACACCGAAAGGAAAAGCGTGAGCGCTCCGATGACAAACGTTGCCGTCTTCCGGTTTATCTTCAACACATCGCACGATGCCGCAACGCATGCCTCGTATAACGATATTGCCGATGTTGCGGCAGCAAACACCACAAGAAGAAAGAATGCCATGCCCACCCATGCGCCCGCAGCGCCCAGGCTTGCAAACACCTTCGGCAATGTTATAAACATCAGGCCCGGCCCCGCACTCATCGCCTCTTTTACCGGCGTACCGGTTTTGACGGCAAAAAGATAGACTACGGGAATGATCATCAACCCCGCAATAAGAGCTATAAGCGTATCGCATATTTCTATGCGGCGGACGCACTTTTCGATCGAATCCTTTTTCTTCAGATAACTGCCGTATGTAATCATGATGCCCATGGCAAGCGACAGCGAATAGAACATTTGCCCCGTTGCGCCAAGAAGAGTCTTGCACAGCAGCGCAACCGAAAACGATCCGTCCGGACCTTCAAGGCATTTTATGTTGGGCAACAGGTAGTATTTAACACCCTCCATCGAGCCCGGCATGCTTATGACATAAACTGAAATCGCTATTGCCATAAGAAACAAAATCGGCATCATTACCATATTGGAACGCTCGATACCGTTTTTAACGCCTAAGACAATTACTGCGGCGCAAGCAAGAATGAATATCATCCCGTAGCCGTACGGCGCAAACGGGGAAGAGATGAACGACGCGAAGAACGCGCCCGAGTCTGCAGCGGCAGGACCCATCACGGCCGCGCCCGTAAACGCCATTTGGCAATACGTCTTCAGGTAATAGAGCACCCAACCGCCTATAACACAGTAATAGGGCACTATAAGCACAGGAATTATAGTGCCTAAAACGCCGATAAAACCCCAGCGCCTATGCAATTGCGAATACGCCGTCAGCTGCGACTGGCGCGTCTTCCGGCCGATTGCAATTTCGGTAAGCATCAGGGTAAAACCGAGCGTGACAACGAGCGAAAGGTAAATGACGATAAACATTCCGCCGCCGTACTGCGCCGCTAAATATGGAAAACGCCAGAGGTTGCCGAGCCCTATCGCAGACGCCGCCGCCGCCAATACAAACGCCAACTGCCCCGACCAGCTCGCTCTGTTGCTTTTTTCCATGACCTGAATAACCTCCGTAAATTATGATTTGCAGACTATATGCTCAACGTTACCGCCCACGGGCCTTTTTCAGCCCAGCATCGCCTCACCGCGTCGACATCGGGCTCGACGTAGAGCGGCGTAGCCTGATGCCTGAACCACGTGTCCTGACGCTTTGCCAACTGACACGTCCTTACAAATATTTTCTCGCGCGAATCACCCTCGCGGTATCCGATAGCCAAAGCCGCCGTACGCGACCACACGGGATACTGGAGGTGAAGACGCACCTTTTCCTCTTCAAGACCGCCCATGAACATGTCGTCGAGACGCTCCGCGATACGATTGCGAACAACTGCCCTGTCTATCTTTATTACCGGATA
>JAZOTG010000183.1:0-1868 GCA_045657505.1 Kiritimatiellia bacterium
TCAAGGTCTTTCTCCCAAACCCCTGCCTCGACCATAAGCGCCTTTATCCGCTCAATTGTTTCGGGAGCAATCATAACGACTCTCTTACCGCCGAGCGCGGCCTTTCATCGCGCGATAGCGCAGAACCATCGAGCGTACGGCAAAAAACGTCACCGGCACGCACACGGCGGCTAATATGATGCCGCCGAGGAAAAACGAAACCACAAGTTCTGAACCGAGCGACCATAAAGTGGCGTAGTCGCCTGCGTCAATCAACTTTTTCATTGCGTCGGCAATGGCGGCAAACGTCAAATTACCGCCGATCAGCCTGTTTGCGGCGTAGCATTGAACCGGATAGATGAAACAAATCGTAACCGGATTGGTGATAAGCGTACCCAGCGATGCGCCGATCTTGGACGACCTGAAAAAAGCTGCCGTAGGTATTGAAACAATAAGCTGAAAACCAAACGGTACCACACAGCCGTAAAACATGCCGATGGCCCAGCCCGCAGCAATCCGGTTTACCGGCATCTGCTCACGCACCATCTTGTTTTTCAGGAGCCGGCATGACACCTTGAGCTTGCGGAACAAAGATTTGATCTTGTTGCACATCGTCAAACAGTATGGACAAAAAGGCCCGAACGGAGCTTAGGCTCAAACCATGTTGACTTAGGCGGCATTACCGCGCCCGCATCGGCTATAGACATCATTTCTTCAACACTGACGCCCTGCATTGAAAAGGCTACGGCCGCCTCGCCGGAATCGACCTTCCGTTCAAGAGCCTCATCGCCGCGGATGCCCCCGATGAACGAAATGCGCGAATCGGTTCTCGGATCGGAAATTCCGAGCACGGGTGCGAGCAGATTATCCTGAAGATAGCTGACATCAAGCGACGAAACGACATCGGCAGACTCTGAAACATCCCATGACAAGTCGTACCACTGCCCGTCGAGATACATGCGGCAATTGCGAGTGCCTTTAACGCCAACTGCGAATTTACCGTTCAATCTACCGAGAAACTCTTCCTTGGAAAGCCCATTCAAATCGGCGACGACCCGATTGTACGGCAATATCTTAAGCTGCCCCGCCGGGAATATCACGGCCATAAACCAGCGTGATTCCCCCTCAAACGAACATTCCTCGGCATAACGCGCTGCAGCGGCGCTGCGGTGATGACCATCGGCTATGTATGCAACGCTGATGCGGGCGAAAAGTTCCTGCAGTTCGTCAGCCGTGCAGCTTGACGCAGGTGCTATTTCCCATACCGTATGGCCGACACCGTCTTCTGCCACAAAGTCGTACAACGGCTCAAAGCGGCATGCCGCCGAAACTATTTCATCGATCGCCCTATCGTCGCGGTACGTCAGAAACGCAGGCCCCGTCTGGGCATTCACCATTTTTATGTGACGCGCGCGATCGTCTTCCTTGTCGCGCCTTGTATTCTCGTGCTTTTTAATAACGCCTTCAAGGTATTCCTTAGTGTCGAACGTTGCAACAATACCAGTCTGAGAATGCCCGCCCATTGTGAGACGGTAGGCATAAAACCTGCTTTCGCCGTCTTTTATGAGAGTACCAGTTGAAAGCAGGCGGTCAAATGCCTTCCTGGCCTGAGCATATGCGGCATCAGACGAACATTCCACCCCTGCGGGAAGATCTATCTCGGGGCGCACGACATGAAGAAAACTCTTTGGATTGCCACCCGCCAGAGACTTTGCCTCCTCCGTATCGACTACGTCATAAGGAACGGACGCGACAAATGCCGCGTCCTTTTGATTAGGCCTTATGGCCTGAAATGCCCTAATGCGCATATATCAGAAACCGATATTCACGATGGGGCAGAAACGTATCTCTGCATCGCGAATGATATTGATTGCGCCGACCTGGAAGCC
>JAZOTG010000184.1:0-3274 GCA_045657505.1 Kiritimatiellia bacterium
TAAGATGAAGCGATGCCGCCGAAACGGATGCCGCCGCAAGACTGCCGCCGATCGCAAAACTGTTGGTGACGGTGACATCCTTCCACGGAAGCGAAAGCGCCGCGCCCGCGCCGACGGTCAGCTTGCCGAACGCCTGCACGATACGCTCATCGCCGAACCATTTTGTCCTGAGCGCCGCATAGATGTCGGAGCGCACCGCATTGGTCAGCGGATGATCAAAAACGAGATATTCAGCGATTTTCGTGCCGCCGAGAGCGTATTGCGGATCTTTATTCTGCGAATAGGCGAAATATCCGGGACGCAGCAAATATGATGAGTCATATTTCAACCAAAGATTTACTACATGAAATCCTTCGCCTATGTAAGTCGTCTCCCACTTACCGCCCAAGGCGACATTGTCGATGTATGTCTGTCCTAAGCGAATAGGATTATTATATTGGTTGTCATGCGTGATTGCGGGATATTTGCCTTTCTGCAGTTCTCCGCGGTAACAAATTCCCTTTGATGTCGCCGGCGAGTCGGGATCGCATATGTACGATTGTCCATGTTCACCACTTCTTGTATTGCTGTTTCCAAGCAATGTCTTGACGTCCTCGGTATCACGGGCAACAACCATCAGCTCTCGCGCCGCCGATGACATCCGCTGACTCCATTTCATACTTGCGCCGTATCCGGCACCATACCCAGTCTCGTTCGTATGCGATGCGACTTGCAAAGGGCCAAAATCTACGAGTGCTCGACCGTTCAGCTTTTCTTCCGAAATGAACGGCCGGCGGTTTTCAGGATCCGGGAGCCACTTGCCGAAAGTTTTGGTAGAGGCCGTCGCATAGACACCATTAGAAAGCGCATCTTCCCAACGGTTGACGAAATTGGTGCCGTTTTGCGTTTCCAGCTGAAGAGTCGAAGTCGCATCCGCATCAACATGGAAATAGGCATCGGGGTTATTGAGGGCGTTAAGTTCATAAACTCCGTTCTCAAGCGTCAAATCAGCTCCGTCCGCGACATTCGCGATTTTGACCGACACTCCTGGCGCAAAATCGACATCGGCGCCCGGCTCGACCGTAAGCGAAGAGACAATGTACGGAGGAAGCGACCCGTCCTTCCATTTCGCTTTAAGATAATCCTGAAGCGCGGTGCGCTCGGCGGAAGTCAGGCGATTGGTGAAAACGAGATATTCCGCAAGGCGTTGACCGCCGAACTTCGTATTGTAGTCCCGCGCAAATGAATTTAGTCTCGCCTTGTAATCAGTGTACCCTTCTTTCTCGGCATTGTATTCGCGCGTCGTAAATCCGAGGAGATGGAAGCCGGTTCCGGCATAGAACTTCCCCGATGCCCCGTTTGATTTTGGATCTGTAAGCGTTCCGTCAAGATAAACCCGGCCTTGAGACCACCCTCTGTTTTCTTTATTATCGTGAAATACATTTCCCTTCTGATTGCTGTGTCCGCGGTAGTTCCCCGCCTGGTCCAGCGAAGAGGATAGAAACGACGTATAAACACCGCATTCTCTCACATCCGGCGTATCGGAAATAACTTCATAGACTTCATACGCGTTGGTGCAGGTCTTGCTCCAGATCATCGTCGCACCATAGCCTTCCGGATGCCCATCGTATAGAATCGACCCGAAGTCGACGACCGGAAAACCGTTCTGAGTTACGTCGGAAATGAACGCGCGGCGGTTTTCAGGATTAGTGCGCCATGAAGGCCCGGCGAGGCAGTTGGTCGCGAAAAGCCCGTTGCCGCGAACATCGTTCCAGCGCGTCACGAAATTCGTGCCGTTCCGTTCTTCGAGTTCGAGCGTATCGGCGCGAGAGCCGTCGACATGAAAGAACGCGTCGGCGCAAACGCGCGGCATCTGCCGATCGAAAAATAGCCGTCCCTCCTTCACGTCAAAGCTGACGTTACGGTTCAAAAGCCGCCTCACCGAGAGCGTACCGGCACCGGACTTGGTGACGGTTCCGCGCTTGCCGGTTATTTTATCAATGTAAACAATATCTCCAGCCTCAACGGAGATGAGCGCGTTCGTTCCAGTCGGTAGCTTCAGTTCATGAACAACCGTCTCGGCAGCCGAAAGATTCAAGCCGGCCGCAACTAAACAAAGCGCCGCATAATTTTTTGCTTTCATCCTCAATCCGCTCCTTTTTTTAGAATAGTGAAAATATACCAAAAGCATCCTTCAAATGTCAAAAGCATTTGCAATCGGTCAAGCGAATGAACAACTGTTGTACAGTGATAAAGAGATGAGTAATGAGTAAAGAGTATTAAAGAAGTGAGGAGGTATCTTTTTTGCTTGGCCCCACGAATTTCTCCCCACATACTCCTCAGGGCCCCACATACTCTCCCGGCAACGAAAGTAATCTCGTGATTGCGCCGCAGGCGCAATGGGGAAATAATGAACAGCAAGAGGGTCACCTTATCCGCACCGCCATTCCGGGAGGAAGATAGTACTCGCAGCAACCAATCTCAGCGGCTTTGCCGGAAATACGGGGAGAGGAATCCAAACGGACGACCGAAACCCCATATCCGGCATGAGGCCCTATTTCATAGCCGCGACCAAGATCATACGGACCTTTTTTCAGACCTTCACCCATCCAGGTTTGAGCGGGAACTTTATCAAGGAGTTGAGAACCCCGCACCGGACGATAATCACCGGCATCAAAACCGGCAAATTGCGTGCACGTTTCATCAATGACAAGATTACCCGTGCCATAGGCGGCTTCAGTCAGAAGATTGTAGCTGAGATTCCCGGTCTTCAGCCAAGTGCTGTTGATCGGATTCTGCACCGAATTGCCGACAAGTGCACATGCCCGCATATGCATGTTGCTTTGCGATTGGCAATACACGCTGCCCAAGTGGAATGTCATCAGCGATTTCGCGGAATTCGCGGCAAAAGTGCAATTCTCAAAACCGGCATCGACATTGGGATATCCGCCGGCAGAATCAGGAATCCCATAGAAATAGGAGTATACAAAACTGTTGGCAAAATCATTTCGTGCAACAAGGCAATTGCGGAATACAAGCGACCATGCAGTCTCTGTGGTGCGGCTCTCAATAAATTCAATCAATCCTCCATCGTTCAGACCCTTATTGTCGACAATATAACTGTCAATAATCTCAATGGGACCTGTCACATTGTATGCGCCGAAAACACCGCCTCTGGCATTCACCGTCTGCTCGTTGCCTGAAAAAACGCAATTGGATACGACAATATTGCCGACAGCGGCGAAAAACATACCGACTTTCGCAGACCCGCTGTTGTTGATGACGGCGGAATTGA
>JAZOTG010000185.1:0-3048 GCA_045657505.1 Kiritimatiellia bacterium
GGAGGCTGTCGAGGCCAAGTTCAGCAAGGAATCGGCACCTGAAGGTTTGAAGGGCGAGACGGCTGTTTATAAGCTTGCTCTCAAGAGCTTCCGTCGCCGCATTCTTCCCGATGACGCGACATTCGCCGAAAAGGCCAAGGCCGATTCCGTCGAGGCGCTCAGGGAGAAAATCAAGGAAAACATGCTCAAGCACGCTACCGAGTCCGAGGCTGCGCGCCGCGAGAACGAAGCGATTGACCTTATCCTTAAGAAGTGCGACTTTGACGTCCCGATGTCGCAGGTGCGCTACACCATGGACGGCTATCTGCGCCAGCTCGCCGAGCGTGCCCAGTATTCGGGCCTTGGTGCAGACTATTTCGAGCAGAACCGCGAGAAAATCATGAAGGACGCCGAAGAGAACGCCACCAATCAGGTTCGTCTCTGGTACATTCTTGACGCCATCGCCAAAGAAGAAAAGATTGAGGCTGACGAGAAGGAGCGCGGCAAGAAGGTTGTCGAATTCATTCTCGCAAACGCCAAGAACTAACCGGAATAAAGGCCAGTTCGCATGAACTCGTATATGATTCCCTATGTAGTCGAGCAAACGGGCAGGGGCGAGCGTTCCTATGACATATATTCCCGCCTCCTGCTTGACCGTATCGTGTTTGTTTCGGGCGAAGTGAATGACGAGATGGCCAATGCCATCGTCGCGCAGCTGCTGTTTCTTCAGTCGCAGGATCCCAAGAAGCAAATCAATGTCTACATCAACTCGCCGGGCGGAAGCGTCACGGCGGGGTTGGCCATTTACGACACGATGCAGTTCGTTTCGTGCCCCGTGGCAACATACTGCATCGGTCAGGCGGCGTCCATGGGGGCGATTCTCCTTACGGCCGGCGCTAAGGGGTTGCGTCATGCTCTGCCCAATTCGCGCATTATGATTCATCAGCCGTGGGGCGGAGCCGAGGGCAAGGCGAGCGACATCGAAATAACAGCCAAGGAGATTCTCCGTCTCAAGGACATACTCAACGGCATTCTTGCAAATCATTCCGGCAAGAAATTCGACGAGGTTGTAAAAGATACCGATCGCGATTTCTTCATGTCGGCAACCGAGGCTAAAGAGTGGGGTCTTATCGATAACGTGGTGGAATTCAAATGAAGAAGCAGAAGTGTTCCTTTTGCGGCCGCAGCGAGAAAGAGGTACAGCTGCTCCCGGGCATAGACGCATGCATATGCGTTGACTGTATCGCCTACGCTTCGGAGATGCTGCTTGACCATTCGCATATGCATAAGGCGGCAAATCCCAAGCCGGCGGCTTTGCCTCCTACGCCGTCTGCAAAGGAGATAAAAGCTTTTCTCGATGAGCATGTAATCGGCCACGACGAGACAAAGAAGGTTCTTGCCGTAGCCGTTCACAATCATTACCGCCGCCTTGAGGCCACGGGTGCTGGCGCAAAGAAGACCGCCCGCAAAGGCAAGGCGGATGCGTTTGACGATGTTGAGATCGAGAAGTCCAACATACTTCTTCTCGGTCCTACAGGCACCGGCAAGACGCTTATGGCCAAGACGCTCGCCAAGATTCTCGGCGTCCCGTTTGCCATTGGCGATGCAACAGTCTTGACGCAGGCCGGCTATGTAGGCGAGGATGTGGAGAATCTTGTCCGCTACCTTCTGCAGAACGCAAACGGCGATGTCGAACTTGCCAAGCGCGGCATAATCTACATTGACGAAATCGATAAAATCGCATCCAAGACCGACAATGTCTCGATAACGCGCGACGTGTCGGGCGAAGGTGTGCAGCAGGCGCTGTTGAAAATCATTGAAGGTTCGATCTGCCGCATCCCGCCCAAGGGTGGGCGCAAGCACCCCGATCAGGAATATATAGAGGTGGACACCACCAATATACTTTTCATATGCGGCGGCGCGTTTGTCGGTCTCGACAAGATTGTTGGGGAGCGCAAGGGCAGCAGAACGATAGGTTTCGGCGAGGAGGGCGCAAAAGAGGCCTCTTCAGAGCAGGTTGATGTTCTTGACGTGCGTCCGGAAGATCTTGTCAAGTTCGGTCTCATTCCCGAATTCACAGGCCGCCTCCCCATCATCACCGCCATGAAGGAGCTGACCGAGGACGATCTCGTTCGTGTGATGACAGAGCCCAAAAACGCTCTCGTGCGCCAGTATAAAAAGCTTCTTGCCATGGACGGGATAGAGCTCGAATTTGAAGACGGCGCATTGCGGGCGCTTGCGAGGGCCGCGATTTCCCGCAAGACGGGCGCGCGCGGTCTGCGGGCCGAAATGGAGCGTCTTATGACCGATATTATGTACGAGGCTCCCGGAAGCGGAAACAAGCGCAAGGTTGTAGTGACGGAAAATATGATTTCAGAGATAATGGGGTGAAGAGATGACACTCACGCTTTTGAAGTCGAAGTTGCATCGCATAAGGGTTACGGAGTCATGTCTCGATTACGAAGGTTCGCTTTCGCTTGATCCCGACGATATGGAGGCGGTCGGCATAGTGCCGTACGAAAAGATCCTTTGCGCCGATGTCGAAAACGGCAATCGCTTCGAAACATATGCGATAGAGGGCAAACGCGGGTCGCACGTATGCTGCCTTAACGGCGCGGCGGCCCATCAGGGTAAAGTAGGCGACAGGCTCATTGTGATGGCTTTCGCGGAAATGACACGCGAGGAGGCCGAAGGGTTTTCGCCGCTCGTGAAGCATTTCCAATGAGCGATTTTCTGATGTCGATGAAAAACGTCTCTCTGGCGTTCGGCGGACCGAGCGTTCTGGAGGGCGTTACAGTGTCGGTAGCGCGTGGAATGCGCGCGGCGCTGACCGGCCGCAACGGCGAGGGTAAATCGACGCTTATGAAAGTGATGGCGGGCGAACTCGAGCCCGACAGCGGCGAGATAGTGCGTGCCAGCGGGCTTAAGACGGTGTATGTCTCGCAGGCGGTGCCGTCGGACATTCCCGGTGATGACGGGTTCAATTCGCTTTCAGGCGGCCGCAGGCGCAGGCGGATACTCGAAGAGGCGTTTCTTTCAAAGCCTGATCTGCTGTTGCTCGACGAGCCT
>JAZOTG010000186.1:0-2852 GCA_045657505.1 Kiritimatiellia bacterium
CCTCCGACTTCCCAACAAAGATCTATGCGACTCGCCCTTGAATGGCCGATCAAAATAATAACGCCGTTCATGCACATGACAAAAGCCGAAGAATGGGCGCTCGCCGACAAACTCGGCATATTCGACCTCGTAAAAAACGAAACCCTTACCTGCTACAACGGGCTGCCGGGTGAAGGATGCAAAAAATGCCCCGCCTGCAAATTGCGCAACCGGGGCCTTAAAGAATACGAAGCACTGCGCAAAAGAATGCGCAAACGCCAATTAACCGAGAACCGCCGCACGCCCTAAGGCGAACGCCTTCTTGTTGATATCGAGAAGCTTTGCCTTGGAACCTGCGAGAAGTTCCTCCATCGCCTTCAGCCAGCACGACTCCTCAAACGGACAATAAGCGGAAAGTGCGCCAGCAATCACCATATTCATGGTTCTTGCGTTGCCCGCTTCGTCCGTCGCGATTTTCATTGCATCGATAAGCTTTAATTCAGGAATGGAATCCTTGACTTTTTGATCAAGATTTTCAACATCGTTCTGCTGGCCAGAGGAGACTGTAACCGGGACGAGATAAAGGTCGTTCACGATGGCCTTGCCACCTTCGGCAAGAAGACCTGCGCAGCGCAGAGCCTCGAGTTTGTCAAAACTGACGAGTATGTCGGTCGTGCCGTGCTGGATAATCGGCGATGCGACACGCTCGCCAAAACGCACCTGCGAACTTACCGACCCGCCGCGCTGCGACATACCGTGAATTTCGCTCTTCTTCACATCAAGCCCGGCAATTGCGGCAGCGCGGGCGAGAAGATCGGCAGTAAGAATAATACCCTGCCCGCCGACACCCACTAACGAAACATTGACAGTATTCATTCTCAAACGCGCTCTACCGTGATTTCGGGATCGATTTCGCGAAGGCCGACTTCAATGCCCTGCTTAAGCGTCATCATGGCAAAAGGACAGCTGCCGCAATGACCGACGAGCTTCAAATAAACCGTCTTCCCTTCTATTTTGACGAGTTCCAAATCTCCGCCGTCGGCCTGCAGTCCGACACGAAGTTCATCAAGTTTGGCCTTAATCTGATCTTCCATTGTTTCTCCTTGAAAATTTTGAAATAGTATATCACATGTTGACTGATTTGTCTTAACCGGCAAAACTGCCGCGGCCGCAGCAATGCGCTTTAAACGCCCTTTAATACCCAAGGTCGGCATCGACAACCACTACCTTGGCCGAAACTCCGGTGGGCTTGCGATCAAACACTGCCGTTACCTTGCAAATTCTGTCGGGAGAATCGCAATCAGCGCATTCACCCGTCAACGCGCATGGCGTCTGCTTGCCAAGGCGCCTGCAATTCGGCGCGCAGGCGAACTTCTTGATGCGCGCGATGGCATCGTCAATCCCGCCATCTACAATTTTGTTGCGGCCTATAACATAAAGCACGCGTTTGGGACCTGCAATTGATGCCGCCACGCGATTGCCGCGCCCGTCGATATTGACAATCCTGCCGTCAAGAGTAACGGCGTTGGCACTTAAAAGGAACAAGTCCATCTCAAGCTGGTGATCGCGTATCTCCTTGCCGCTTGCCTGCAGCAGATCACGCACACCGATATCCTTCAATGTTTCACTGCCGCCCCAGCCGACACTTGCAGCAGACGACGCCTCGCTCATGACAATATCAACGGCATCGGCAACCGTAGGCGCGAATTGCGCCTCATAGCCGCGCTTCCTGAGTGCCTCAACAAGAGTTAGACAAGTTTCAGCCGACATAAAACACCTCCGTAAAAAAGCAAATTATCAGAAAAACCATTTGGCGCATGACAGCAAACCTTGCTTCCAAGGCACTCTGTGAGATACGCCGCTTTTGCCCTTAAACTCGTCAAGATGCGCGACATACCAGTCGTAATTCCTGACAAGCGCCTGCTTGTTTGAATAGGCAGGCTTGTAATCAAGCAGTCTTTCCGCCTTCTCAATGGAAACGAACGAATCGGTCATCGCAGTTTCATAAACCCACGGATATAGCGGCGAGAGATGAAGTTTTTCAAGGATTCTCAGAATGAAGACAAGAGGCTTAACCGGCATAGGCCTTATTTTTTTGCCATGCCCCGCTCTGTCAAGCACGGCCTGATAATCCTCTTTCATTGTTGAAAATTCTTTTGCACCGATATTGAACTCGGTAGAAACGATGTGCTTGGGATACGTCATCGCGTTCCAGATCGCATGATCAAGATCGTCCACATCCATCAATTGATAACGGTTTTCTCCCGACCCGATCATGGGAAAACCATGCCCGGTGTAGGCCCAATCGTAGAAAAGAGCAAACACGCCAAGCCTCTCTGGCCCAACGAAACTCTTTGGCCTGATGATTGAAACAGGATAGCCTTCTTTGATCGCCTGCCGGCAGATGTTTTCGGCATCAATTTTAGCCTGCCCGTACGGACCTACGCCCACGAGAGGATCGGTCTCGTAAATTGGGTGCTTTTTAGGCACTCCATAAACGGCGGTAGACGAAATCTGAATCATACGGTCAAGATTGAACTTGCGCGCCGCATTCAAAACATTGCGACACCCATCAACCTCAGTCGTGAAAATATCTTCTTCGGAATAAAGAGGCAACGCCGCGGCACAGTGAACGACAACATCGCAGCCGCATGTAATCTTCTCGACGGCCGCCACATCTCGAACGTCGCCCTTCGTGAATTTGAGCCACGGTTCATTCTTCTCGGGATAATCAAAATCGGCGATATCTAAAACACGAATCTCATCCACCGCCTGATTTCTCAGGAAACGGATGAGATTTATGCCAAGAAATCCCGAGCCGCCGGTAACAAGAACCTTCATAATGTTCTCCCCCCTTAGCCCAAGGGATGATG
>JAZOTG010000187.1:0-4850 GCA_045657505.1 Kiritimatiellia bacterium
CGTCATTCACAAGCTTGCCAAGCGTACCCTGCCCCTTGTCAAGCTTAAGCGCAACAGAATTAAGGTTGCTTAACAAATTGGTCGCCGACGCCATAAGCGCCGTTGCGTCAAGCGACTCGCCCGCCGTTTTGAATGCGGCAACAGCCTGGCTGAACTGCGAATATATGGGGTCGTCCTTGGCAAGAAGCCTGCCGATAAACCCTTCGGAGGCCTCAAGCCTGCGCGTAATCTCGGCGGTGTTCGCCAATGTCCTGTTCAGGTTGTCATGGACAGAGTCGTCTACAAGCAGTTTGCCGATAGTGCCGCGGCCCTCACGCAGAGACGTTGTTATCGCGGCTATGTTTGTCGCGGCGGTTTCGATGCCGTCCCACATTACTGTATCAGAGGCCAGCAGCTTGCCCGCTACGCCTTCGCCGCGCTCAAGCCGCGCGGCGACTTCCTTTATCGACTTACTTGCCGCCGCAAAATTGGAGACTATCGATTTGAGTTCTTCGCCCTGCGTTACGGCGTTTATGTTTTTTGCGATGCTCGATAAATCGCGCATCCAATCATTGGGCGTCTCCCCCTTAAGTTCAACACCGGGCACATCGATCCGGTCGCCGGCTCCTTCCTCCAGAAGGAGATAATTGCCGCCGAGCATTGACAGATTGCACACAGCCACTCTATAGCCGCTGCGAAGAACGACATCCCTGTCAACTTCGATGCGCACTTTAAGCCCGGTCTCGCCAAGAACAATACTCTGCACCGACCCGACCTTCGTGCCGCGGTACATCACGCTGTCGCGTTCTTTAAGGCCGCCGACATCGTCAAACAGCACCGTGGCGGTCACCTTGCTCCTGCCGCCGAAAACATCAACTCCCGACACGACAATTGTGAAATACACTAAAAGCGCAAGTACGGCCAACATGAAAAGCCCCACTATAACTTCAGAGAAAAAATCTTTTCTGTTTGCGCTCATATGACCATTCCTTTCGATGCTGCGATGAATTCCCTAACTTGAGGCAGTTCCGATTTCGTAAACTCTTCCGGCGACCCGCAGAAGGCCACGCGTGCGTTGCCGAGAAGCAAAATCCTATCGGCAATGCCCATGGCGCCAGAAAGGTCGTGCGTGACAACAACCGTTGTTATGCCGCGCTTTCTCGCGAGCTTTCTGATGAGACTGTGAATATTTGCCGACGTGACCGGATCCAATCCGCTCGTGGGCTCATCGTAAAGCACAATGTCGGCCTGCCGCACGACGGCTCTGGCGAGGCCCGCGCGCTTCTGCATGCCGCCGGAAATTTGCGAGGGAAACTTATCGGCAGCCGATACAAGATCGACAGCCTCAAGCGCCGCCATAACCCTGTCGGCAATTTCCCTCTCGCCGAGATTCGTACACTCTTCAAGAGGCAGCGCAACGTTTTCCGCAACTGTTTTCCAGGCGAGCAATGCGCCGCTTTGGAACAGATATCCTATGCGCGAGCGCACCTTATAAAGCGTCTGATCGTCGCATGCCGCCACGTTTACTCCGCCTACAACAACTTCGCCCGACGTCGGGCAGAGCAATCTGACAATATGCTTGAGCAAAACGGACTTGCCTACGCCCGAGGGCCCGATAATGCACAGTATCTCGCCCTGCTCTATGCCAAAGCTCACAGATTCGAACACGCTCGAGCCGCCGAATCTTTTTACGACATTTTTAAATTCGATCAATGCCATATATGAGCATCTCCTACCTGTAACAAATGCGCGTTATCATGTAACCGAGCATAAGTATAAGCAAAAAGCTCTTGATTACGCAACGCTGCGTCGCCTTGCCTACGCCGGTTGCGCCGAATTGCGTAGCGAAACCTTCCGCCACCGAAACAGTCCCGATCACAAGGCCGAAAACAAACGACTTCAAAAGGCCGACATGAAGATCCTTGAGGTCGACTATGCCCATTGCATTTGAAATATAATACGGGAAGTCCACGCCGAGCTGCGTAAAGCCTACAATCCCGCCGCCGATGACTCCTATGATGCAGCAGTAAAAACCGAGCAACGGAGCCATCAACGCCAGCGCCAATATGCGCGGGGCAGCCAAAAACCTTACCGGCGAAATCGACATGATCTCAAGGGCGGCAATTTCATCATTCACCTTCATCGTGCCTATTTCTGCGGCTATCGCAGAACCTACGCACGCGGCGAGGCAAAGCGCACAGCTGAACGGAGCCATTTCCCGCAGAAGAGACAGCATCACAGCTGAGCCAAGATAAATCTCCTGATTGAACCTCCTCAACTCCAGCCCAACCTGAAGAGCCAAAATCATGCCGGTAAAAAGCGAAACTATCGTTATAACAGGCAGCGTACGTATACCGGTAACATACAGCTGCTTTGACAATTCTGCGCGGGACGAACCCCTGACAAATACGGACGGGAACGCAATGACCGACTCCGCAAAGATACGGAACGACCAGCCTACCGATGAAAACACCGATAACAAACGACGAACGACGCCCTGCGCCTTGTTGCGCGGAGCGTCGTCCCATACCGGCTCTCGTGAAACGGTCATTTTGCTTTGGCAGACGGAGTTTCGGGCTTTTTAGCCGCACCCTGCTCTGGAGCCAAAGTCACCTTTGATGCGTCAAACTTGTTCTCGGCAGCAGGCTTGGCCTCAATGGCAGCAGGCGCTGGAGCGGGAGCGGGGGCCGCACGCTTTTCCCAGCGCTTTACCGCATCGATAGCGGCATCGATTTTCATCGTAGCGCCGATTACCCCTTCCACATCCTTTTTGAGAGACTCAAGCTGGGCAACGGCCTTGTCAACTCCCTCGATGCCTTTAACACATCGGGCAGCACCAAGTTTTGCATCAAACGAAAAATAAAAACCGTTTGTGCCTGCCTCATAAAGTTTCTTCGCATCCTTCCAGCGGCCAAGCGTCTCATAACAGGAAGCAAGCCCCATCTCCGAAAGTCCTGCGAAGGCTTCAGGCTTGTTACTAGCATTAATCAGGCCCTCGTAAATCGCAACGGCCTTTTCAAGATCGCCAGCCTCGCCGCGGGCAGCATAGGCCTTGGCGAGGAAAAGCTTGATTGCCGATGCCGCCTTGCTCGATTCGTAGCTTTCGGCTGCACCTTCAAGCTCTTCGACGCCCATGCTCTGGAACGCCGCCTTGTAGGCGATATCTGCGGCCTCGTTTTCAAACTTGGCCTGCTTGGCATTCCAGCCATAAATACCAAGCGCTATAATCGCGCCGACTGCAGCAATTGCGGCGGTTTTCTTGCCGTCCTTCTGCCACCATTCAATTACAGGCACCAACTCGTGCGGAACGTTCATTCTTTATTTCCTTTCTCTTCGTAAAGATCTGACCAGGCGTTAAGGGTGCGCTCATCCTTGCCCTTCGCCCTAAATATTATACGATTATAATCGAGCGCGTCAAGAAAATCGCGATTATAGATAAAACGGGTCTTCCCGCGTACCGGAGGAGCGGAAAGCCTGCGCGTGCTCTCCATGAGCAACACCGAGGAAAAATATACCGCCTTGGGTATTTTAAGAGTACGAGACATCGTGGCCATCACTTTGCGCCCGGAGCCTTCCTTTGAATCGGCGTCAAAAAGGCCTGTCATAAGCACAGCCGCCCTGAGCGCATTTGAAACTTCCAATCCCTTCGACGACATCATGGTCTCATACTTATCGAGCATGCTGAGATATTTCCATACCATGCTTTTCGTGCCGCCAGAAGCACTGATATGCGCCGAAAGTTCTGGCAACAGATCGCCGAGCATGCCACATTCCCACATTTGACGAAAAGCCTGCTCGCTGCGGCTGTATGTGAAAAGACGAAACACCTCTTCGCAAACACGCGGTATGGCGGCATTCAAAATACACGCATGGTATTTTTTCATTGCAGCAAGAGTTCTCTTCTCGATCTTAAAACCAAGACGCGCCGAAAACTTGATTGCCCGCATCATGCGAACAGGATCTTCGCGAAAACGGATATCGGGGTCGCCGATGGAACGAATGATTTTCTTCTTAATATCCTTCATTCCTCCGACCCAATCGATAACACTAAAATCTTTTATATCGTAAAAAAGACCGTTAACAGTAAAATCGCGCCTATACGCATCGGTTTCTGGCGTGCCAAAGGTATTATCTTCAAGAGGGCCCTCAGACGCATGCTCAATTATTTCACCGATACTTTGGGAATTCTGACGGAAGGTTGCCGTTTCTATTATTTTACCGCCGCCAAAACGAACATGGGCGAGACGAAAACGACGACCGATCAAAAAACAGTTTTTAAAAGCCTTTTTAACTTCATTCGGATTTGCTGATGTACCGACATCAAAATCCTTAGGCTTGCGCCCCATAAGCAAATCGCGTACGCCGCCACCCACCAAATATGCCGTATACCCAAGCGATGAGAGACGATACAATACTTTAAGAGCATCGGGATCAATGTTTTTTCGCGAAATGCAATGCTCCGGACGTTTGTATACGACCGGCTTCATAGACTTCTTCCGCAAAAATGAAAACATAATTTAATTATTATACTATCATATACCTTCTCGGTCAAGTACACCCTGAACCACTCCCTCTCAACCACCTCTGGGGACACTCCCCATTCCCTTTGGGGACACTCCCTATACATTTTCACCCTACCGCACTACCGTTAAGAACACACCATTCCCCTCTTTTCTCCTCTATAGGGACACTCCCTACCCCTTTTGAATCCTCCTTGTCCCGCACTGCATC
Organism: Kiritimatiellia bacterium; assembly: GCA_045657505.1. Classification (GTDB taxonomy): domain Bacteria; phylum Verrucomicrobiota; class Kiritimatiellia; order RFP12; family UBA1067; genus UBA1067. The sequence continues at coordinate 4,711 of JAZOTG010000187.1, forward strand.
TCCCCTTCCCCAATCCTCTAACCACCTTGGGGACACTCCCTACACACAACCACCCTTTGGGAATCTTCCTTGGGGACACTCCCCTTGCATTCTGTTCAATCCATTACACCGTGAGCCTCTGTCATATCTTTTACGCTATA
>JAZOTG010000188.1:0-11141 GCA_045657505.1 Kiritimatiellia bacterium
AATTCCACTCATAAGCTCCAATTCATCACAAATGCGAACTGGATCTAAATCCCGCTCAAAAACAGAATGCCACTGACGAGAAAATTCGAAATTTATCTCCAAAAAAGCATCCTTATAGAAGTTTTGAGCAAAGTCTCTCACGCACCAGGTCTTACCCGTTTGCCTCATACCGCGAATAATGAGAGGCTTACGAACCTGCGCATTGTTCCATTCTTTTAGCTTTTCTGTAAAATTTCTATTCATTTCATACCCTTTTTAAGCAGAAAGTAAAAGAATTATATCATACCTTCCAACCAAAGCAACCCCGCAATAACGATTTACCAAGGGTATTTCGCTAAAAGCAATAACGATTTACCAAGGGTAATTCAATATTTCAACCATCCAACTCAAACCGCGACCCGGCAATATCCCGACAATAGCCCCAATCATTGCGTTTTTCATTTCGCTCTTCATTTTCAAAGCCTTTCTACCCCATACTCGCCTCGGATTGCAAAATCTTACAATCAAATTTCCTCACCTCGCTGACAACGTCACAACAAAGAAACGCTTAGGGACACACCCTACAGAGCGCTACTTTTTGAGTACTGAAATTTTTTCCCAGCTTCCTCGGTGCCAGCGTATTGCGGATGCCGTGCTTGTAATGACCACGTACATTATCATTGTCGACCAAAGTGCTGGAATCGTATTTGATATGTAGCGGGCCGTTATAAAAACAAGAGGCAGCCAAAGCACATATGCTACGACAAAAAGGAGCGTCATTACAAATTTAGTATCACCAGCACCTTTAAGCGCACCAGATAGGACGATATCGGTACCGTCAAAGACCTGCCACGCCGCCATAATCAAAAACAGCGTAAAGCCAATGTTCATAAACTCTTCAACGTCTGCCGGGGCTACCGCTGACGCGAAAATCGAAAGAATCGGGCGATAGAAAATTATAGATAGAACAGAAAACACAAAGGCGAGAACTGCCCCCATAATGACCATGCGCCAGGCGCACTTTCTGGCGGAGGCTGCATCTCCCCTGCCTTGCGACTGCGCAACAAGCGTTGACGCGCCAAGCCCTATTCCCTCCATGGGAGTAAAGAACAGGTAATTTATGGTAAAGCACGCATTTGAAACCGCAAACGCTACATCGCTAACCCGACCAGTGATGAACACAAAAACAGTGAACGAACTGATGTTCAGAATGCTGTATCCCCCGCTTGGGATGCCGAACTTCAGCACACGCAGCACTAATTGCCAAAAGTTCCTATCGCGCAGATCATCAACCCACTTCCGGTGCGCAACATGCTCCTTAAACATATAGCGCATGAAAAGAAGGCATTGAAGCGCCATTGAAGCAACCGTGGCGCATGCCGCCCCCGAAACACCGAGTGCCGGCAGACCAAACATTCCAAATATCAAAACAGGATCGAGTAATATGTTAAATGCGTTACCTACTAAATTTATCACAAACACAAGTTTGGTTTTGCCTCTTCCCGTAAAGTATGAAGAGACGGCCATTTGCAGCAAAAGGAAAATCCCTCCGGATGTACAAATCCCAAAATACCCGTTTTCCAGGCGCCGCACTTCCTCGCTATGTCCCGAAAGTTCAAAAGCGAGGCTACCGAGCGGAAGTGTCGCAAGAAGCATAAGACCCGAAACGACTGCTATAACCATGCCCGCCCTAAAACTTGCGGAACACATTCTGTCATCGCGCGCTCCATGATACTGCGCGACAAATGTCCCCGAATAGGCGACAATCATCTGAAAGAATCCGATTAAAATAAGAGAAAGCATTGAGGCGGGAAGAATAGCCTCAAGCGCACTCATTGAATAACGCGAAAGAAACGCCCTGTCGGTAAACTGCATAATGGCATTGTTCATCATGCCGAGCGCAAGGGGCCAAACGAGCTTTATTATTCCGCGATAACTTATGTCGGTTTTCTCTTGCATCTGATCATCGGTAAGCGCAAATCTTCTATCAGATGCGGCGACGCTTGGAAAGCAAATAAAGGATAAAGGCGATAAGACCGGTGGAGCAGACAGAAATTGCAACAAGCATCCAGAAAACGCCGGCATCGCCCGCCCCTTCTACAAAGGGAAGTTTAATGTTCATTCCGTATGCCGACGTTATCAATGTGGGAACCGCCAAAAAGATGGTAACGACCGTGAGATACCGCATCACGTTGTTCAAATTGTTATTGATGAGTGAAGCAAACGTATCAAGGGTGCCGTTAAGAATATTGGCGTGTATCGTCGCCGTCTCAAGAGCCTGCTGATACTCAACCATGGCATCCTCAAGCTGATCGCGGTCGTCCTCGGACAAAACAAGCTGCCTTGCCGTGTTGGCGCGGGCAAGCGCAATCGTGTCGGCCTTGAGAGATGTCGTAAAATACACGAACGTCTTTTCAATCGTAAGGAGTTTAAGAAGCACTTCGTTGGAAATCGATTCGTGAAGTTCTTCTTCGAGCGCTATTGTACGCTGATGGACATCCTTCAGATACCGCAAAAACAACACTCCGCCGTGCCACAGAAGACGAAAAGCGAACCGGTACTGGTCGCATGGCGGACAGACGCGGCGTATCTGGTCGAGAAACGCGGTCGTCACCGGCGTACTTGCGCTGCAGACGGTAATCACCGACTTGCCAAAAAGAATAATACCGAGCGGAACCGTACGATACGGGATTACCTCGTCATCCTCAAGCGGACAGGGCACATGAATAATAAGCATCGCCGCCCCATCGTCATAATCAAAACGCGGCCTTTCGTCGGTATCAAGAGGGTCTGTCAAAAAATCCCGCGGCACCTGCGAAAACGTCAACACCCGCTCAAGCTCAGTGGTGGTAGGCTCAACAAGATTTATCCAACACGACGACGCAAACTCGACAGTCTCTCTAAGCCCCCCGTTTTCCCATTGGTAAATCGAAATCATCAGCCGCCTCCATGCGTTTTACCTTGATGTATTATGCGAGCTGATCGAGAAAACGAACATCGTTCTCGTAAAGCCAACGGATATCCTGAATGCCGTATTTAATCATGGCAATGCGCTCAACGCCAAATCCGAACGCATACCCCGAAACGCTCTGCGGATCATAACCGACGTGCGAGAATACGCGCGGATCGACCATGCCCGCTCCGGCCACCTCGATCCAGCCGGACTGTTTGCACACGTTGCAGCCTTTACCCTTGCAGACGTGGCAGGTAAAATCGACTTCTACCGATGGCTCGGTAAACGGGAAGAAATGCGGACGAAAACGCACCGTTACGCCGTCACCCATCATCTCCTTCGCAAAATAAGCCAACACACTCTTCAAATCGGCAAGCGACACGCTCTTTGTATCAACGTACAAGCCTTCAATCTGATGGAAGTTGGCCGAATGAGTTGCATCAGTTGTATCGCGGCGATAAGTGCGCCCGGGGCATATTATCCTTACCGGCGGCTTGTTTGCAAGCATCGCGCGAATCTGAACAGGCGAAGTCTGAGTGCGCAACAGGCAATCATCGCCAACCCAAAATGTGTCGCTGCGATCCATGGAAGGATGGTGAGCTGGAGTATTGAGCGCCGTAAAATTGTTGAACTTGTTTTCAAGTTCTGGACCATCGGCGACTGTAAAACCGAGACGGGCGAAAATTGCGGCGCTTTCTTCAATGACTCTTGAAAGCGGATGCTTTACGCCAAGATTCCACCAACGCCCGGGCATGGTCAAATCGGCGTCGACAGCGGCTTCGGCGGCGGCAAAACCTTTAGACGCAAGCGCCGATTCAACCTCTGCACGCCATGCCTGAACAGCCTTACCGAATGCGGGGCGCTCTTCCTTGGGAACATCCTTCATTGCCTTGATAAGCGCAGGAATAGACCCGTTACGCCCGACATATTTAACACGCAATGCCTCAACCGCGGCAGCATCGGATGCCGCCGCCACTTCTTCAAGGCTCGCCGCCTTTGCAATCTCAAGTTCTTCAAGAGTCATTTCAAACCTCAATTTCGGCGCATTATATCAAATACAACCAGGATGTGCCACCTCACGACAATTACGGCAAGAGACCAACGCCCGCAAGAGTGCTTTTAATTCTGGCAAGGTTGGCATCGGTCGTCTCGCAAAGCGGAAGACGGAATACCCGCTCTGACTTGCCCATAAGAGCAAGAGCTTCCTTAACCATTACAGGGTTGACATCGATGAAAAGATCGCGGAACAGATTGTAATACTTAAAATGAAGTTCGCGTGCGGCGGCAAAATCACCTGCCATTGCGAATCTCACCATATCACCCATTTCCTTGGGAATAACATTAGAAGCGACGGAAATGACACCCTCGGCACCGACGGAAATCATTGGAACGGCGAGCGAATCATCACCTGAAAGTACAGTAAAATCGGGCAAAGCACTCTTGATGGCGGAAACTCGGTCAACAGAACCCGCAGCCTCCTTTATGGCGACAACATTCGGATGATTAGACAAACGAACAACAACATCAAGAGGTATGTCACGCCCCGCACGACCCGGCACATTGTAAAGAACCACGGGGAGTCCTAAGTCGGCTATAGTCATAAAATGACGATAAAGACCCTCGGCGTTCGGCTTGTTGTAATATGGAGTAACCTGCAAACTCGCATCCGCACCACCGGCAGAAATAACTGCCTTAGTCAGCGAAATCGCTTCAGATGTTGAATTTGCGCCCGTGCCGGCAATAATCTTTACTTTACCTGCAGCATACTCAATTGTTTTTTCAATAACCTTATGGTGCTCCTCATGGGTAAGCGTGGGGGACTCTCCAGTTGTACCGACAGCGCATATACCCTCAACACCGGCACAGAGCTGCTCTTCAACAATCGCTTTCAACTTACCGTAATCAACGTCTCCACCTTTGTTAAAAGGTGTAACCATTGCCGTTATCGTGCCAGTCAGTTTCATATTATTATTTTGTTTTGTTTCTCAAGCATACAATCATGTGTATTATACTCTTTTGAGAGTATAAACGCAATTTGACCGTTTTTTTTCACATGCGAATAAATCCGTCGGCGATGCATTCCAGTCTATTTGCATCTTCGTGCAATAAAAATTTTCGCCGCTTCAATATGACAATAGTAGGTGAAACAACCCCTTTTAAACTGTGTTTAATAAATGATTTTTTCGCGAAGGAAGGGCAACGGAGCCCTCCGCAGCGAGTCGAGATTAAGGAGGAGCTCCGTACACCTCTTGAAGCGACACGATATCTTAATATGAATCAACAATATAAAGTCTTACCTTATTTGGAGACAAGATTCTGTTCAGCTTTTTAAAAAGCGATTAAAACCCATATAATGCGCAGCACAAACTACGGCAACTTTCCTTTACCCTTCTTGCCATTGTACAAATTTTTATCAGGATCAAACTCGAGATTTGTATCGTTTATGCAAGGATTAAACGTAGTCTGCAGCACATTAACCATTCGAGAAAATCTTAATGGACCGAGGATTTTTGAATAATTTGCCGCTACGATTTCTCCTTTATCATTCAATTTCGTACGCGAGCGAATAACCATATACTCGTCCTCCTCAACAACATACCCCTCCATAAGCCATACCCGACCACTTTCATTAGGTATTATAGATATCGGAAAATTCTTATTATACTTCGCATTTTCATCGGCACTATATGGGCCTTGAAAACTTTTATTCTTATTTTTCTTTGCTATATATGCGCCGTCCATACCTTCAAATTCGATGCGCCCGATAATATCATTCAATTTTGGATATCCTATCTCCCCGTTTTTAAATAAAAGAAACCGACTCTGTCCAAATTTAGCCTTAACATAAATATTTGTCGTATCTGGTCTTTCTCGAACATAATAAAAATCTGCAACCTTTCCCTTGCCTATTGGGGGCAACCAATCAAAACACTCCAAATCAAACCCGTAGCGCCCGTTTTCTATTGGAGATTGAATGCCAATTTCATTCGTGTATGCGAACATTGGCTGCGGATTCTTTTTGCGATACAACATAGCCTTACCACGCTTTACATGTTCAGTAAGCATCCAAACTGAAAAGACAGGAGGAATCAATATACCTTGTCCCTTAAAATACTCATTTTGTATATCACTTCTATAATACTTATCCGCCCACACATACCAATGAACATCTGATGAAGTACAATCAAACCTTACAACAGCCTTTCCCCTGCTGTTAGTCCGCCCGCTTGCAGTTAACTTTTTAGGCCCTGATTTATTCCCCCCTCCAAACACTAAAAAACTTCTTTCTGAATATGATACTTCAACATTGGCGTTCTTTACTGGAGAACCTTCATCATCTACAACATCAACATATAATCTCTCGGTCGCACAACCTGTGTTGGCAACGAGAAAAAAGGAAATCAAATATTTAATCTTCTTCATATTATTTCTCCTTCATATGTTTATCTATTATTGAAAATAATTCATGCACCCTTTTAAAGGGACGCTGAACAAACGTACTATGAACCCATTCTGGATCTCCATCTATTTCATCCCTTCCCGAAACAAAAAACTGTGCCATATTATAATTTTGATATATCTCAAAAAAATTTTCTTTATCTCTAAGTTCACTATAATCTGGCAATGGATTCGCTCCTACCGCATACGACTCGGCAGGTATTGCAAAGGCAAGCAATTCCGCCCTATACGCATAATTAGTCGAAATTATTTTCCCGTTTTCAGATGAATAAATATCTTTGTTTTTGAAATCCAAAAAGAATGGCTTAACCTTTAACATCGCATCGCTTACTTCATATGTTCTTTGTGGCGGCATCTTACCATTATATTTCAAATATTCCAAATCGTAGAATATCTTATACAATGTATCATATTCTTCGTTAAAGCCCCACCCAGCCTCATCGGGATGGGATGTCATTAGCCATGAACCCTTGTTGCGCTCTTGATTGTACCAGGCATATTTCCTGGTAGCTGGATTGCGATACGTCCCATCTCCATTTTTCAACACCTCCTCTTCGGAGGAATAAAAATTGACTATTTTTGTAACATCCTTAAAACGCCCCTTCCAAGTAAGGAGCCTTCGTCCATCGCCCTTATCAAATAAATCATACCAATGCGCGGCGCGCACCCTGAGAGGATAATCGATCCACTTTGAAGGAGTCATATTATCACGTATCTCCTTTATGTTTTTTACATCTGGTTTATACGCCTCAATCGCAACTGCAGCATTAAGCATAAAATACTTTTCGTATTCCATACCGTAATCCTGAATTGCCGCAGAGACCAGCATATTGCCGAGGGAATGGGCAAGAAACCATTTGGGACCTGAAACGTATCTCATAATCGCCGATAGACTCTCAGCGCTTAAAAATGCGTTTTTAACATTTTCATAATAATCGGGAGTTATCGACTCTATAATTTGACCTTTATTACCATACCACTGAACCGCCACAAAACCATGTTCCAAACCCGACCACCACATTTTTCTGAACACATCCATCGCCCATAGCGCCGTCTCTTCTCCCTCGACCATATTATATCCATGGACAAAAACCAAACTACCGTCTTTTCGCTCGCTCTTTGGCCAATCATAAGTGTCTAAAACAGTTGGAATGCCTCCAGTACCGCCAGCAGCGCCCCGTATGTTAATCCAACTTATCATATCAGCGATATTTCCGACGTGGACATTTACTCTCGTTCGGTACATGATAGAATTAAATTCCTTTTCGCGAGCGTACAACCAAATGTTGAAATTTGGATTTCTTTCACTAAACTCCATAATCATTGCACCGCTCTTATTCTTTGCCAATGCTATAAATTCATCAGACAATTTCAAGGGCTTACCCGTTTTTTCAAGTTTCGCATTGTATATAGGCGTACCTTTCAAATCTGTACAGTCCCCGAGATGCACACTCTTCATGTTATCCATGCTTACATCGGCAAACGCGTATTTTGGATCTCCGGAAGTCATTTCAATGACATATTCTATTTCTTTATCTCCCCAGCATTCCTCAAGCTCCGACAGGTCCACAGCTATCGGAATGAAATTCAATAAATCATGCCTGCCGTCAATCTGATTATTATCGACATTCCTGCCGTACCCGAACGTAAAGGCATCGTCGTCCGTCCACCTGCTGTCGTTGTGCCAGAAATAAACATTCTTATTTTCTCTGTAGCAACCGTTGTCATAATCATCTATTTTTCCGTTTCGATCGTAATCAAAATTAAGCACCGGACTGACCACTTTGTATTTTTGCCTGCAATAATCATGCACGGTGTTTGCATCTCTCTGCCATGCATACTCAAACGCGAATGTGAACGAACACTTGTTTAACGCTCGCACACGAACCATAAGAGAGTCTGTCCTTCCGTAGCGCTCCAAAAGCGCCATCCATTGCGCCACTCTAAAATACCGCTCCGGCCTTTGCTTGCTGAGCAACAGCACCGGCTGTTGCATTATCCCGTTATCGTCATACCTTTCACGCAGCCAGATTTCAACATCGCCGTCCAAATCCTCAATTGCAATACGCACAAAGCCATCTCTCAATTTCACGCTGTACACCAAATTGATCTCGCACAAATGCTCCTCGCCCCGGCGGCTATCGATTGGCAGTATATCCGGCAACGAAAGCTTATCCCGCAGATCAAACGCGCCATACTCCGCAGTGTCGATAGCAACACCGAGAACCGTATAATCCTCCACCCTATAAACTCCGCAATTAGTCATAAACATGACACGCGAATCGTCAAAATCGTAACTTGGATGCATTCCCTCTACCGTCACCTTGCAATCATCGCCCGACGAGTTAAACTCAACGCCATTTTCATCCTTCACCTTTACATTGCCAGTGTATACCGCACAAGAAACGCTGTTAGAATAACTATGGCTCGAACAGGGGCAACATCTTGGCCTATACTCTTTCGGCACATATAAATTCATTTCTTTTCTGTTGTCATGATACAGATAGAGAACATTACTTTGCCGACACACATTGCTTGACACTATATATTCAAACGCTCGCTTGATATGATAATCGCTTGCCTCCAAATCGACAGTCTTATAGGCGGAGCAGTCGCAAAACCAGCAAACGCAATAGCATCTTGTTTTTTCATCGCATTCGCATCGCTGATCGGGAATGCATTCGCAGAATTCCCCATGCGGCTGATACAAACCGCTGCTGCTTGATTTCGCGTTCAACTCTTCATCATCATGCGAATACGGCGGACAATATGTTACCGGCTGCTCATACTGCGGGGCGCTCCTGTTAAGACGCTTAGGATGATCAAGAATGTATTTTACCCTTCTATTCTCGTTCCTCTTGAAACTTCCTTCAATAACCGCCCAATCCGCATCCCGGTTAGAAAAGGCAGAATTTTCGGCGTTATACACTCTTACATCCTCATCCTCGCTCACCCACTTTACGGTCTGGCCAGGAAACTCAATCCCGTGCACCAATGAAACCCTGACGTTGTTTTCTGTATGGTCGTGAATGCACGCTGGAGTTACATCAATATGAGGAAAGGCAATCCACCCGAATGGGCATAGCCCCGTCGGCAATTCGCCAATAACGAAATCGTTCGATTCAATCACTATGTTGAGTTCTTCCGGCTTTGACCACCAGAGACGCTTTTTCTTGCCGCGTTTAACGGCGACAAGAAATGTATTTGTAACATTAAAGGCCGTCGCCGCCTGCGACAATGCCGACGCGCGTTCCGACGCTTGCAACACGACAGAAGAACGATGTTGAACAATTGGCACGACCACCTCCGACGCTTTAGGAGGAGCAAAAAGCGGAATCACCCTGTCGTCGATTTTTAACATGCCTCCGCCCTTGCCGCTTACCATAACCTTCATCACGGCATATTCCATATTTGATACGGGGTAATGAAAACCTCCGTCATTCATGCCCGAATAAAAAACATGCTCCCAAACCATATTCGTTGAAAACGGAGGAACCGCATACGGATTGACGCCCTCCAATTTGACGGCAAAGCCGTCTGTAAAATCAGAATAAAGGGAAAACGGATTTTTCGGGTCTGTTTTATGCACAAGTATCTCATCTCCGTCTTCAAGACCGTCATTATCCGTATCCGCATTATGCGCGTCGGTATGATAAACAAACAATTCCTCCAATGTAGTTAGAGAGTCTCCGTCGAAATCTCTGTTTCTTTTATCTTCATCATATAGCGGAGAAAACTCCATTTCTACAGTGCTTCGCGGCAGCGACTTTATAAAAAGCGGCGATGCGCAATACTTTGCCCCAATCAGGACATTTGAAACCGTATCATTGTTCAGCCGCGATAGATCATAGCGGTAAACAAGTCTTCCGTCAGTGAATATTTCGGCCTGGACGGATACGGGATTATCAGACAGCCTTTCCCGGAGCACATTCTGCCATGTAAGAACAACAGAGTCGATTCGCGATAAATCATACCAGAACAAAACAGGTCTGTTAAGCTGATTAAGATTGGGCCACGCATATTCGGGAACTATACCCAGCGAGGTTTTTAGCGGAGCAAACAACATGTCCTCTTTTATATCTCCGTTTTCTGTGCGCACAATAGCGCTTAACTCTCCGCCGGCGGAAACACGCACCGTATCGAACACACTGCCGTTTATATTGAATGTATGATTGGTAAACTGCAAAAACATCCAGTCCTCGAATGCGCCGAACATTCTCCACTCCCTGCTGCAGCAGGCACCTGGCGGCATTTCAAAATCATGCTGCTTGTCAAACTCGATGCGCGACAGTACAAGAGCGCGGTCAAAATCCGTTTGCGTTAAGAGGCGCATGGTTATCGGAGCTGCATTTGTAATTGTCAGCGCGTCCAACCCGATCGTGTCTGCCGCGCCCACATGCAATGCGGCGAACACTATTACAACGGCAAAATGCATCATTCTGCCGGAACATACATTAAACGAACCGGCCGAACGAAAACGCTCATTAAGAAACCTCATATCGTAGCAACTGTATTTCATATTGCATCCTCCATGGGGGTTCACGCAATCGCATTATACTATGAACAAAGAAAAATGTTAAGTTTTTTCTTCATGCTTTTTGGTTGCATCGCAAATTCTTTTCAGTTATACTTGAAGCGGATTAGATTTCGATTCGATTAAAAGATTGGAGGCAGCCATGAGTTTCCATAAATTATCGAGTTCGTCTCTTCTGGTTCTTTGCGCAATTGCTTTTTGTTTGCGCCCATGCGC
>JAZOTG010000189.1:0-4096 GCA_045657505.1 Kiritimatiellia bacterium
GATTACGTCGCCGACGGCGAAATCACCGTCGAGAAGTATCTCGACGGCGTTTCCAAGACGATCGGCGCAGCCATTGCCGTCAAGCGTTTCTGCCGTATGCAGCTTGGCGCCTAATCAAGGCTGTCGTTAGTTATGCTAAAAAGAAAGACGGGGTTTTACCTCGTCTTTCTTTTTAGTATAATATCCATACATGAAGAATAATGAAGGTCAGGTTTTGTTTGCACCGCAAGGCAGGACGCCGCAAGAAGATACAAAATCGGTAATGCGATTTTACGATCTTCCGTTGACTTTCCCCAAGGATGTTTTGCTTGAAGCGCAATCAGTCGGCGCGCACTTTGACAGTTTAGCCAAGCGTCTTGATTTGCGAAAAAAGTTTATTTTCACCTGCGATCCCGTTACGGCTCGCGATTACGATGACGCTATTTCTTTCGAGCGTGACAGGCAGGGTAACGCTGTTCTTGGCGTGCATATTGCGGATGTTTCGCATTTTGTCAGGCCCGGCGGCGCGATTGACCGCGAGGCGCGCAGACGCTCCACCAGTGTCTATTTTGCCGACAGAGTCGTGCCGATGCTTCCCGATGAACTTTGCAATGGGGCGTGCTCACTGCTTCCCGGATGCGACAGGCTTGCGTTTTCGGTTTTTATGACATTTGACGCGTCGGGCAACATGATAAAGCGCTCATTCGCCAAGTCCGTTATACGCTCCAAGGCGCGCTTTACATACGAGCAGGTTATGCGCGTCATTTCCCGAAAGGGCAAAAGCGCCGATAAGTCGATGCCGGTGCAGGCTCGTAAAACAATTCTGTCGGTTAACGGCCTTGCAACATTGTTGCGCGAGAAAAGATTTGCGGCGGGGGCGCTTGATATTGAGATTCCCGAGGCAGAGGTGGTTCTTGACGATTCCGGCGAGATGGAGTCGCTCGTCATGCGGCCTTACGACAGTTCTCATCAGATGATAGAGGAGTGCATGGTCGCCGCGAATGAAGCGGTTGCAACGGAATTGTGGTCAAAGGGTATTAAGATTCTTACGCGACTGCACGAGGCGCCTGATGACGAAAAGCTGCTTTTGCTTCGGGCCGATATGCGTTCATTAGGCGTTAAAATGGGCAACATAGCCAATCCTAAAGTGTTTGCCCGTTTCTTGAAAACGATTAAATCGAGCCCGCTGTATCCCACCTTGTCTGTTATGGTGCTCCGTTCGATGAAGAGAGCCGTATATGACAATCATCAAATCGGGCATTTCGGCCTTGCTAAAAAGTATTACGCGCATTTTACCTCTCCTATCCGGCGTTATCCCGATTTGGTTTTGCACCGTCAGCTCGCGGCGTATTTATGCGGTGAAGATTCTCGCATTCCGCCAAAGGAGCTTGCGAAACTCGCGCAGCATTGTACTCATGCTGAAGAAACGGCGACAGAGGCGGAGCGCTCTCTGCTTGAAATAAAAAAATACCGTTTTTTAGAGTCGCAAATCTCGTCGCGCATGCGTGTTGAATATGATGCCGTCATTACCAAATGCGCCCCGTTCGGCTGTTTTGTGGAAATTGGCGACCTGGCCATATCGGGGCTGGTGCATATATCTCACCTTTCGCGCGGTTATGTGATTTATAACGAGCACGACCATTCTCTTTCGGCAGGCGCCGGGGCGAAATGGCGTATCGGCGACAGACTTAAAGTCAAGGTCTCAAAGGTCGATTTTACGTTAAGGCGGATAGATTTCATCCCCATTAAAAACAGCAAAAGAAGGTAGAAGCAAATGGACTTGTCGGTTTTAATCAATAGGTTTAATGTTAAAGGTCGTCTTGTTTCGCTGCGTCCTTTCGGGAATGGTAATATCAACGACACGTTTTTGGCCATATACCGCAACACCTTCACCGAAACCCAGGTGATACTTCAAAAAGTCAACAGGCATGTATTCCCCAACCCGGAAGTGGTTATGGAGAATATGCATCAGGTCACGAAGCATTGCCACAAAAAACTTGAAGATGACGCCTTGCACGGGCGAGACGACCGCGTGTGGCAGATGCCGCGGATCATCAAGGCGGACGACCAGAAGGATTTTGTCTGTGATGAAAACGGCGATATCTGGCGCGTTATTACACGCATTATGTCTGCGCGCGCATTTGATGTGGCGCAGGGTCCTGAACACGCTTTAGAATGCGGTGCCGCGCTCGGGCATTTCCATTATCTCATAAGCGATATGGACCCGAAGCTCTTGAACGATCCTCTTCCCGGTTTCCATATGACTGGGAAGTATCTTGCCATGTATGACGAAACGCTCGCCTCGGGCGGTGCTGAAGATCTGCTTAATTCGTCGATGGAGGCCAAAAGGCTTGAGAAATTCATTGCGGAGCGGCGGGATTTGGCATTGCGCCTTGAAAAGGCGGAGGCGGCCGGCGAACTTCAAAAGAGAATGTTTCACGGCGATCCTAAAGTGAATAATATCATGATTGACGACGTTACCGGCAAGGGTACGGCCATGATTGACCTTGACACGGTTTCGCCCGGCCTTATACATATCGACTTCGGCGATGCCTTGCGCTCCATCTGCAATCCGGCGGGCGAAGAGGAGTGTAATCTCTCAAAAGTGGTTTTCGACGAAGATCTGTGCTCTGCCTTCTGTAAGGGGTATATGCATGAGGCGGGCAGCTTTTTGACAGATGCCGATCGCGGTTATATGTTCGACTCGATACGCTTGCTGCCGTTTGAGCTGGGGCTGCGTTTCTTTCAGGATTATCTTGCCGGGAATGTTTATTTCAAAACGACGGTTCCGGAGCAGAATCTCAATCGTGCGCGCGTGCAGTTCAGGCTGTGCGAGTCGATCGAGGCGCGCGAGAGATCGATCAGAGGGCTGTTGGAAAAACTGTAATTTAAAGATGCAGATACCAGAATAAGTGATGAAAGGAGTATGTCTTAAGATGAACCGGGAAAACGTAAAAGGTCTGTTTGTATTTGCTCTGGGCATGTCTCTACTGCAGGCGGCCGTTGGCAATGCCGCTGAAGTGCAGGAGTCAAATGCGGCAAAGGCAAAACTCGCGGCGATCGGCAATGCGAAGACGATAAAGTACAGCCCCATGATATTCGGGCATTTTATCGAGCATTTCGATACGCAGGTTTACGGCGGCATTTTTCAGCCGGGCTCGCCACTCTCTGACGAAGACGGGTTTCGCAAAGACGTTATCGAGGCGTTAAAGGAAATCAAAGTTCCGATTGTCAGATGGCCGGGAGGGTGCTATGTTTCGGCATATCACTGGAAGTACGGCATCGGACCAGACAGACGCGCGGTATGGGATAAGGCGTGGGCGGTTGAAGATCCTAATACTTTCGGGACGGACGAGTACGTCAAATGGTGCCGAAAGGTCGGTTGCGAGCCGTATATCTGCACAAATGCCGGCACGGGCAGCGAGGAGGAAATGAGCGACTGGGTGGAATACTGCAATCTCTCAGTCGGTTACTGGGGGCGTTTGCGTGCGGCAAACGGTTACAAGCGGCCGCACAATGTAAAATACTGGAGTGTCGGCAATGAGAACTGGGGCGGGCATGAAATAGGCGCAAAAACTGTTGCGCAGTGGGGGCCGTTTGTACGCGAGAGCGCAAAGTTGATGCGCGGGGCCGACAAGTCAATTAAACTTTTCGCCGCCGCAACGCCCGATGAAGGGTGGACGCTCCCATTGCTCAAATCGGCCGGGTATCTGCTTGATTACATCAGCATTCACAGATACTATGTAGGCGAGTCGTGCAGCAATCCTAATGCGTATCTTGAATGTATGATGCGCACGATGAATCCAGAACGCGATATAACGCGTACGATTGCAATTCTTGAAAAGGCCGGATACGGTGGCGGCAGGGTGGCGATCGCCTTTGACGAGTGGAATCTCCGCTATTGGTTTCATCCGGGTCTCGGCGCATTCAGGAGAGATGCGAAGGTTGATTATCCGGGACGCAGGCGCAACGATATTGCCGCGACCTACAATATGGCAGACGCCGTGTTCGCCTCATGCTTTCTGAATACGTGTCTACGGCACGGCGACATTGTAAAGATGGCCAATTTTTCTCCGATAGTCAATACCCGCGGAGCAATATATGTCCATCCAAAAGG
>JAZOTG010000190.1:0-9258 GCA_045657505.1 Kiritimatiellia bacterium
ACTCCTTTGACTTTGCCTTGGCTGGATCGACGCCCATCTCTTTAAGAACCGCATCCGTCACGTCAAACGCCTTCTTTGAATAAATCGCCGCAGTGGCATCCACTACAAGATCGAATCCGTTCTTGTCGGCAAATGCGGAAATGCGCTTTTTAAGATCGTCGGCCTGAGCCTTGAGAAGACCGGCTTCAAGAGATGAAAGCTCCTGCTGCGAGCGCATCATTTCCGAACGAAGCTTCTGCTGCAACTGCATGTAACGGGTCTGTATCGATTCAAGAGCTTTCTCAGCCTCCGCCTTGGCCTTGGGTGCGGCCATGGGGTTCTTCAGGCTGTCGGCATGCTTCTTGCCTTCCTCCTGTATGGACTCAAGCCCTTTTTTGATTTCATCGATGTTTTTGCGAAAATCCTTCTCAGTATTTGAAAGGAGCGTCTTGTTTGTCTCGTAGGCCGGATGGTTTTTTACGAGAACAAGCATATCAACGGTTCCGATTTTAAGCCCTGCCGACGCAGCAACGGCTGCGGTTGCAAAGCAAAATGCGATAAGAGACTTTTTCATTGTTATTCCTTTCATACTTTAAAATTTGAATTAGAAATCATACCCGATAGTAAAGCTGAACACCTCTTCCTCGGCATGGTCGGGCTTTTCTATCGGGGCGGCAAAATCGATTCTTATGGGGAATGACGGTATATCAATTCTAAAACCGATGCCCGCCGTCCATGCAAAATTGTCACCAACGTCAAAATCAAACTCATCTACCCCGACAGAACCAGCATCACTAAAGAATGCAAGACGCAAAAACTTTACAACCGGGATTGTGTATTCCGCATTTACGCACAAGAGCGTCTGGCCGCCCCAGGGCGTATATTGATTGGAGTCTTTTCTTTTGGCCAGAGGCGAAACATAGCGGTACTCAATACCTCTGATAGATTTTGGCCCGCCAAGGAACATTCTGTTGTAAATAGGCACCTCGTCCGAAAACGCATCGATGGTTTCAGCCCTGAGAGCAAGCATAAGTACATGGTTGTAGCGCTCCCAGACATTAAAATAATTGCGATGACTCAAGCCGAGCCGCCAATATTCATTATCGCCGGAAGCCAGGTCGAGGAAAACACGTGAACGCGTGCCGCTCTTGGGCATACGGAAATCATCAAGCTGCGTACGGCTCCAGTAAATTCTTGCCACGGCTTCAAAAGCATCGCCATAGCGGTCATCCTCGCCTCCTTTTTCTGAAAGAGACACTTCTTTATTGTTGAACAACCAGTGACCAGAAGTCATTTCGTCAAGTTCAATAAACTCGCCGCTGAGCCCTATGCCAAACCGGCCGAAGCTCTCGCTATGGGTAAGCCCCTTCCACGGCATCCAGACTAACACCGGATAGTCAATTGAGACCGCAGCGCCCGTGCGGATTACATCGTATTCGTCATACCAGCGCTGGCGGCGATACGCCTGCACGCGCAATTCAAGTTCGCGCGCCATGAACCATGGCTCAGTAACTTCGGCCTCGTATGTTTGAATGCGGGGCCCCACCTGAGCGTACAACCGCCCTTTCTGCCCTGCGCCGCGGAAAAGTTTATCCGGCGCGAACAAATCAAAATTGGACTGCGAAACCTCACCCGAAACATAAATCGAATCGACCGAACTCGCGCCAACGCCAAAATTAAAACGGCCGGTATTCTGCTCTTCAACCTCATACACAAGGTCGCGGTATTCGGCGCCCAAGTTTTTAGCCCGTCCGGAATCTCTCAAATAATACCTGACGCGGGAAAAATAATACAGACTTTCAAGACGTTTCTTGCTGCGCTCTGCACGGTCGGCAAGCATCTTGTCGCCGGGTTCAAGTTCTATTTCGCGGCGGATGACATTGCTCTTGGTGTAGTCGTTTCCCGTCACTACGACATTGTCGATAACCACCGGAACACCCTCGGTCACCTCGTAAACAATATCAAGCGTGCATGGATCATTCTCACGCGGGATGCGGCGAACGGACACGCGGGAATCGGCAAGTCCAAGATCGCCGGAATTAACGGCTGTCGCAACCCGTTCTGCGGCGTCCGCCAAAACCTTTGCGCCGGCGCTCGCCCCTTCCGATGGAAGATTGCTTTTGCTCGCGACGTCCTCGGGAGAATAACTCTTAAGCCCTGTGATTTTTGATGTGCCGATTTTATAATGAGGCCCCTCCTCTACCTTATACAAGAGTGTATCGACCTCGCCAGACTCGCCAGCTACATATTCGGGGAAAGAAACCTTCGCATTAAGATAACCGAGATTAGCATAATACTGCACAATCTGATCGACCGACGCAGCAAGCTGCTCGCTCGTCACCGGCTTGTCGGCGAACCAGCTGCGCGGATCCCAGAAAGGAAGCACGCCAATGGCTTTACGCAATTCGTCCTCGTCGGCATTTGCAACAGAACTAAAGGCGTAATTCTTTATTTTTACTTTTGGGCCCTCTTCCACCAGAAACTCTACCGTGCACGAATTACCCGTGCCCGTAGCCTTTACAATGGGCGTAACTCTTGCCTGCGGATAATGTTTCTTAATGTAAAATAGACGCACCTTCTCGGCAGCTTCCGCAAAATCGCCCTCGCCGTAAAACTGACCGTCCTTAAGCCCCGATTCAGAGAGTATCTTCGAGACACCGTACGCCTCGTTGCCGCTGACGACCAGCGGAGCTTGAAAACGCAATTTGCGGTAAACCTTATATACAAGTTCCACCCCGTTTGTGACACGTATTGCCTCGGCCTTGATATCCTGGAACTCGCCGGACTCTTTTAACGCATTGACATCGCTCGAAACGGTGGCAAAATCATAAACCATGCCCGGCTTGACAAGGCAGCGCGACAAAATCGCCCCCGTATCTCCGCCGAAACCATCCATAGCCTGAGCCGTAACCTTGACGATATTGGCGCTATACGCTTCCGCATATGCGCAAAACATCAATAAAGATGCAAATAATGTTTTCATAGACTGTTTATTTTACCAAATTCACGCCCCTGAGGAAACTGTAAGAAATTCCTTAATAACCTTCTTAAAACCCTCGCGATCAGGATGGTCTTCATTGACAGACTTGCCTACGCCAGATGGAATCGTTATAGATTCGGAGCCGGATGACAAGCGCCACGCGTCAAGACCGTACAATATATTATCGGCCTGACTTAGCAGATGATGGCTGTGCGTCAAACCATCAAGCGCTCCGCCGTCTGAAAGCGTACGGCATATGAATTCTTGATCAGACTCCTTCATCACACCCTTTTGCACCGCGTACGCGCAATCAATGCAGATGCCGATTGGAACAGCGTACCCATGCGGAAGTTTATACCCGCTCATGGATTCAAGCCTATTGGCGCACCACAGGGCAAATGACGTATAGCCCTTCTTAATGCGAGACTCGACAGTCGCGCAAATGCATTCCTTCATCGCTTCAATGTCGCGGTTCTTGATTTTCTCGACATTCTTCGCAAGTTTCTTCATTAGCGCGGAATCAAGAACCGCCGCATGGCGGACCATCTCTCCAAACCCTCCGCGCCATACGCCGTCCAACACTGTCGCAACAAAGGATGTGTCAATTATGACGCTTTTGTGGGTGGATGGCACGCGCACGGCGTCTTTTACACTCTGAAAATCAAGCGATGAAACTTCGGCAAATGCGGCATCAACCATAGCGGCTGGCGTTGTTGGCACGCGCACAAGCTTAACACCCCCGCGCACCTGCGAAGCGACGTATCCTGCAAGATCGAGAAGAGCGCCGCCGCCTATAGCCATCACAATATCGTTGGCGCCGATCTTAGACTCCAAGGCCGCCGTCAAAAGGCTGATTGCACTTTGAAGAGCATCGCTCTTTATCTTCTCTCCGCCGGCAGAAATCACAGGATTGGCGGCAAGTTTAATGCCAAAGACTTGAAAATATTTACCGATCTTTTTACCTAAGCCTTCTGTCCGCTGAACAACATTTGCGTCGGCGACAATGAGTACCTTCGGCTCCTGCGATCCTGAAACGGCGCGCAGGATGCCGGCAAGCTCGTCATTACCCTGCGCAAACATATCATCGATAAAATCTATGGTGTAGCTTGCCTTGCTCTCATATTCTTCTGTTAACGTCTTCTTGACTCGTGACTTTGACATATACTCTCCACTATTGACTTATGACTTATTCCCCGCGCGCGCAAGCAATTCGGCTGCGTGTTCGCCTACTATAGGCATTGAAGACTCGCCACCGAGCATCCGGGCTATTTCACGCACTCTGTCGGACTGGTCGACCCTCTTGACGCTCGCTATGGTGCGCCCGGCCACAACCGACTTCGAAACGACAAGATGATTGCCTGCATAGACAGCGCTCTGCGGCTGGTGTGTAATGGCTATAACCTGACGGCGCTCGCCGACGGCACGCAGTTTCTCGCCCACCGTACTTGCCACTTCACCGCCGATATTGGCGTCTATCTCATCAAAAACAACAGTTTCGGCACCGTCATTGAGAGCAAGCACACTCTTTAACGCCAGCATGACTTTGGCTATTTCGCCTGAGCTGGCAATTGAAGCAAGCGGCTTGGCGCTCTCGCCGGGGTTGGGCTCAAACATATAACACACGCTGTCACAGCCGTCTGCCTTCGGTGACGCGCTTTCAATTGCAACATAAAACTTGGCCTTCAAGAAGCCAAGGTCTCGCAGCTGATGCGTCACAAGACGCGAAAGTTTTGATGCGGCGGCGGTTCTCGCGGCGAGCAATAACTCGCCTTCTTTTTCAACGGCTTCAAGCGCCGCTTTTTCTTTTGCCCTCAAAGCCGAAAGTTTTTCGTCAAATCCCTCTATCGCATCAAGACGCGCCCTCTTGCTTTCGAGAACATTCATCAGTGCGGCTATTGTATTTTCAGCGCCCTTCAAATACTTGCGCTTGAGTCTATTCAATACGGCAAGACGCGAATCAAGTTCGTCGAGTTCAGAAGGATCGACATCGATTTTGCTCATCGCGTCGGCAATGGTACGAGAAAGTTCCTGCACCTTTACTACGGCGTCCTCTGCCTCAACGGCCCACGACTCCGCCTCGGGAAAGTACCGTGCCAACGAAGCAAATTTAGGTTGAAGCCGGGAAAGCTGCTCGCATATACCCCTGTCACCGCCGAGAACTTCGGTTAATTCGCTGCCTGCCTCAAGTATCTCGCCAGCATGAGCAGCCGCCGCATGGCGTGAGGCGATATCTTCGTCGTCCTCTGTAATGGCAGCGCTCTCAAGCTCCGAAACCTGATAACGCAGCATGTCAAGCTCGTCCTCAGACCCCACAGACTCCAGAAGAGAATCAATTTCTGCCTTTACCGAGCATAAACCGTCCCATGCTGCACGGTACTTTGAACACTCCACTTTACCGCTTTGATCGACTGCTCTTCGCTGAAACGATTCTGTCAGAAGATTCTGATTTGCCCGTGCTCCGTGAATATCGGCAAGTTCGGCGCCAAGCGCTTTTAAAGTTGACAGCGTGGTGCGCGCATCATTTACCCATACCTTGCTTGCCCCGGAGCCGGAAAGAATGCGCCGCACAATCAATTCCGAATCTTCGCATTCAGGCAACCCGGCCTCATTGAGAATTGATTTAATTTCAAGGTTTTTTGAATCAACGCGAAAGACAGCCTCTATTCGAGACTCCTTTTCGCCATCTCGCAATGCAGAAGCGTCGCAACGGCCTCCAAGAGCAAGCCCGATGGCCCCCATAATCACACTTTTCCCCGAACCGGTTTTTCCTGTGAGCACATTGAGGCCTTGCGAGAAGTCCACTTCTGCTTTGTCTATGATAGCAAGATTTGAAACAGTAAGCCGAGTAAGCATATTCCTAAATTAAAGTATACAAAAAGCTTAATTTCACTTATTTTATCATATATCCGTACATTGCACAATCTTAAGCGAGGAGGTTCGATTTGTCTATCCCCATTACCAATAATAAACATCTACCTGCCATACACCGCCGCGTTAGCATACAGGCTTGGTTATCCTCCGTTTCTGTGACCGAATAGACGCAAAAGCAGTCACACCGCAATTCTACCAAAACAAAAAGCCCCGACACCACAGGGATTTTCCTTGTCTTTTATTGGTGGAGGTGAGGGGAGTCGAACCCCTGTCCGAAATGGCGTCACCCGAGCGTCTACGCGTGTATCTGGCCTTTAATCCCGGAAGAAGTACGCCGGCCAAGCGGGCTTATCTCCAACCACCCGTTCGGTTCGGCACCCTGCAGCGTCCGAACGGAGAACCCTGCAGCGTGATCTGCTATATTATGCCTAGGCGCTCAGCAGACATCGGCGCTTCGACATCGCGGCCGTTAATTAGGCGGCGAGAGCGTAATCGTTGTTGGCAATTACTTTTTTCCCTCGTTTTTTACGTGGCCAACGAGGATCCACGACGCGCAACCCGACCTCAACACATCCCGTCGAAACCGGATCACCCCCACAAAAAAAAATTACTGTTCAAAATTATATCACATCAAATTGAAGGCATCAACATCAAACGAAACCTTTATTCCTGTAGGCGGCTTACGCACTTGCAAAAGCCATTTCCACGCCTTGACCGCCGTTGAAACCTTCTCAGAACGCACTACAACCTGCCAACGATACCACCCGTCCGCCTTTTCAATCGCACTCGGCACTGCGTCACTTACAGTAAGCCCTCCGATTTTCATAAGCGATTTGGCATACATATCGGCCCAGCCGGCCACCTGTTCGGAATCCATACTTTTAAGCCGGATAACAGACAGGCGGCAATATGGCGGAAAATACGCCTCCTTGCGCTCATTAAGCTCCTCAATGGCAAATTCTGAATAAACCCCTCTTGACGCAAGCCTTATCGCACTCTGTTGCGGATTATAAGTCTGAATAACCGCCTCGCCAGGCAGTTCTGCACGACCTGCACGACCTACGACCTGAGACAAAAGCTGAAATGTTCGCTCTGCCGCACGGAAATCCGGCATATTAAGCGATATGTCGGCATTTAACACCCCTACCAGCGTGACATTAGGGAAATCAAGCCCCTTTGCTATCATCTGAGTACCGATCAATATATCAGCCTCATGCCTCCTAAACGCCCCCAAAATATCATCGTGAGAATTTTTTCCGCGAGTTGAATCGGCATCCATCCGTAAAATACGCGCTTCCTTGAAACATGTTTTAAGCGCAAGCTCCGCCCGCTGGGTTCCAATTCCTTTATATGAAAGAACATCGCCACATTCTGGACAGCGTTGCGGAACAGGCGTCCATTTCCCGCAAATATGACACCTGCAGCAATTGTCAGCTTTATGAAATGTATATGCCACATCACACTGCTCACATGTTACAACATATCCGCAGGCGGAACACGTGACTGAACGGGAATAACCGCGCCTGTTTAAAAAAAGAATTACCTGCTCGCGCCTTTCTATGCGCAATGATATCGCTTCAAGAAGTTGCTTAGAAAAAATCTGACCGGCACTCTCACTTCCGCTCATGTCAACAACGAGCACATTCGGCATAGTGCCTGCGCCCGCCCTTTTAGACATTACCGCAAGCGCATATTTGCCGCTCTTTGCATTGACCCAACTTTCAAGAGATGGCGTGGCAGAACCAAGAAGCACGCGTGCACCTTCGATTTTCGCCCGCATTACTGCAACATCGCGCGCATGATAGCGCGGTGTCTCGTCCTGCTTATAACTTGTTTCGTGCTCCTCGTCGACAATCAACAGTCCAAGATTCTTCAGCGGAGCGAAAACCGCACTCCTCGGACCAATAACAACCCGCGCCTCGCCACTTCTTATTCGATGCCATTCATCGTAGCGCTCTCCGTCGGACAATGCAGAATGCAGCACTGCAATGCTTTCTCCAAAACGCGAAGCAAAACGCTGAACAGTTTGCGGCGTAAGAGCGATTTCGGGCACCATCACTATTGCTCCGCGGCCGGCAGACAGCTCGGCTGCGATGGCCTGCAGATAAACTTCCGTTTTCCCGGAACCCGTTACCCCGTGCAGCAAAATGCAGCGTCCACGGTCCAGCTTGCAGATGGCATCGAGAGCTGACCGCTGCTCTGAATTTAGATTTAGAGGACGGGAGGGAAGGACTCTCCTGTTAGACAGGGGATTGCGACGTTTCGCCCTCGGACCTATAACAGCGAAGCCCTTCTCCGCAAGCGTCTTCAAACTTGCAGATGTAGTGGATAGTTCGCGACAAAGATACTGCATCCAACCGCCGTCAAGCCTGACAAGCTGCTCATAAAGCCAAAGCTGCCGTTTTGTCAGACTGTTAGTATCCTTTAATGTAACGGGCTCAACAAAAAGCAGTTCCTTTGCTTTTATGTTTTTCTTTAAAACCGCTGCGGGAAGTGCGGCCCTTAAAACCGTCTCAATAGGCGAAGCGGTATACAACGCTATTGACTTGACAAGCTCGAGGGTTGCCGGAGAGAAAAAAGGCACTTCGTCGGCAATGCCGAAAATATCCTTTAGGGTAAACTTCTCACACTCTTGTTCTGCCGGCGAATCATGTATTGAAAGCGCGAAGCCGCGGGCGCTGCGATGCCCGAACGGAACAAGAAGAAGCTGGCCAACAGCCAGCTTCTTCTTCAACGCTTCCGGCACCGAATATGTAAACAACCGGTCGAGCGCAAGGTCGATTGCGACCTTTACAACCATTTCATTACGGCTCAAGATACTTCAACGTGATGCCGTCAGGTACGTTGACAGTAGGCTGAGACTTGTAAATGTCGCGAATGCGGCACTCACGGGAAGGAAGCGCACGGGCAGAGCCGTCCTTCATAACAACAATGCAACCCTTCTTACCGAACGGAGCGGGATACTTTTCGAGGTTGATCTTGTTCTTGTTCTTGGACATGTCGTTCTGACCGCTTACTGCAAAGAGTGACGTATCGGCATTACGGGTGATAAGAGCAGGAATGTTGTCGCCCGAATATTCGGCAGCGTCTGCAACAATCGTCCACGCAACATTTTCCTTCTGGAGCGAACCGGAAGATGCAGGCGTTACACCGTTACCCCAAAGGCACTCGAGTTTAGCGTCGATAAAGGGCTCCCAATCGCCGCTGTTCTGATTGTCGATATCGTAAAGCTTCTTGAAGTATTCTGTAGAAGTGCTGAACGCCTTGCCTGAAATCATATCTGGGTCTTGACCGACATTGGTAACTCTCGGCCAAAGGCTCTCGCTCTCAATGGACTTGGTGATGATTTCTTTAATGATGTCGCCGCCCTGCTTGGCCATAGCGCTCATCTGAGCCTTGTTTACCGCACCAAGAATATTAGGCATAAG
>JAZOTG010000191.1:0-14907 GCA_045657505.1 Kiritimatiellia bacterium
GTAGATATTCCTGCGTCAAAAATAAGTTGGCGGGCAGTTGCAGGCGTTGCTCGCTTTCCGTCAGGGGCGAATGGTACGCAAGTTGTCGTTCGCGGTATCAGCGGAATGGCGGACATTGGAGTAAGCGTGCTTGGTGTTTCCGAAGAAAATATGCATTTTAAATCAAAAATAATTCCATAAAAAAGGAGATTGAGATGATTCGCTATACAATACTAATATCTGTTTGTTGCATGATCGGCTTTTTGCATGCGGACAAAAAGAAGCTTTCAAAATTAGAGTTGGATCGCATAATTGATGAAAGAGTATTGTTGTATACGCATCCAGATGATGCTCAGGGGGAGATTGAAGCCTTAAGAAAGGAGGGCGTTACTGATTATGAGATTGTAGAATCTATGGCTAAGTGTTTAAGGCGTGATATGAATTGCCCTAAAGAAAAAGTAGGGTGCGTCAGAGCGAATGCGGCGATTTGGTGGATAGGGTATTACGGTGATCAAAATCAGATTAGCAATCTATTATATGTGGCGCAAAACACAGCCCAGGGGACGGAAGCATCTTTGGCGATTAGTGCATATTATGGCAAGATAAAAGATAAAGATCGGTTTTTAAAAGATGTGTTGCCGCTACTTGATCTAACGGATGATCATAGAAGCGCGATATGGAGATGTTTGATGGAAGAAGCGAAAGGTTCGATGAGAGAGAGAATAATCTCTATCGCTATCGAGAAAGTAAATAAAGGGGATGTCAACGTTTATTATGCTGATCTTGTGCTCGCAAAATGGAAGCCAGGGTATGCAGATAGCGCCAAGCGCAGGGAGGTGATTTGTTCTTTGCTTGACGATCCAGTGCATGGCAAGGAAATAACACCTGGGGGACGCAAACGTTTATTGGAAAGGTTGAGTAAGGGGAATTTAAAATGAGAGGGGAGTTTCTATGTTTGCTCGCACTTGGGATAGTGATGAATGTTCAGGCCGAAGAAGTGAAGTTAAAGTGTTGGATTGTTTCAGATGATCGTAATGAAAACAAATGGACGGCGGAATCAGTCTCTAATCATATTGATGGCGTAAATCAGATTTATTCCCAGGTGTGTATGAAATTCGCAATTCATTCTATCTCCAGTACCAATGATGCATATTTAGCCAATGTTGATTTAACAAATACAGTTCAATGGATGACCTTGACATCTATTGAACAGAACACAGGAATGCTGGAATTGTATTTTGTTCCAGTTGTTTATGGGGGCGCGACCGCTTTTCAAACTTCGCGTGGAATTGTTATTGGATTAAGGGCGAATGCAAGAACGATTGCACATGAAATCGGGCATGCGTGTGGATTGCCGGATATTTATAATGAGGATAGCCGAACACCTCTTAAAGTATTGGGAATGCCCAGTAAAGAGCGTATCCCAGATGATTGGGGATGGTATCCGCCATCGGTGAAGCAAGCTGATTTAGTAAGACGGCTTTTAATGTATGGCGTTTACAGTGATACTAAAGCCGATATAACATATGGAGACGTTTATGGTCTTTATTACACGAATTTCTGGAATCAAACAACAAGAAAATGGGAGCGCGTATGGCAATTAAATAACGTCCCGGTCGGGTTTGGTTTACACGGGAATCGTAATCCAGAAAGTAGATAGCTTGAATGGGAGAGACCCCGATTGGAATGATGACCATGTGAATGGGCATAAAGACCTTATTGATTTTACACCCGTATTTATGGATGTTTTGTCTATCGGATTTTTGCCCAGTGATATTCGTATGAATCTGACGTTTAAACTTCGTCATGATGACGAGGCTGTAAATGTTGTATGGTGAGAATCATGACCAGAATGATGTCTTTTATAGAGATGGATGGGGGCGTTTTCATAAAACCTATTGGCCATTTTAAATGGTTTGGGGGGACTTCTCACTGAAGGCGATAAGTGATAGAGAATAGCGATAAGTGCGGCAGATTTTGTGTTTAGGCGAAGGGCGGGAGGACGGGAGAGAATTCAAAAAAATCTCCTAATCTCCAAAACTCCAAATCTCCCAGCAACGAAAGTAACCACTCTGATAATTAGGGGGATTGTTGACAGATGAGGCTTGTTAGTTTCCCAACACCCTTGTCGGTTACATTGACATGTTCGCAGACACTTGTCACTCTAAGTTGGCGCGATTTGGCTTGTGCAGAGTTCTTTCCTTTGATTCCGCACGTATCTAAAGCGGAAGGCGAGCCACCCGCCTGAAGCTTAATATCGAATCAACGATTTAAAATCGCACCCCCCGCCCTAAAGGGACGATTATAGCAAATTTACAAAATGGGATTTAGTGTGATATAATTCAACAAACTCTAAAAAGGGCGTTCTTTGCTGTTGCAGATGTAATTTATGGTGGCGGCGCAGAGGCGCAAAGGGAAAATGGCGACATTCCAGTATATTGCAAAAGACTCAGAAGGTAACGAAACCCGCGGTCAGGTAGAGGCCGCCGACCGCAATTCTGCTATTGCAGCAGTACGCGCTCAAGGGCTCCTGCCCACAGCTATCGGCGAGGTAAAGTCTGCCGCTCCTGCGCAGACACCCGCTAAAAAGCCGGCCAAAAAACGCGCCCCTGCGCCTGCGGCATCGGGAGACAAGAAGAAGTCGATGCTTAATGCGGAAATAAAAATCAAACTTCCGTCATGGCTTCAGGGCAAGATCAAGACCCATGTACTTACGCAGTTTACCCGTCAGCTTGCCACGCTTGTAAACGCGGGTCTTCCTCTTATGCGCGGTATCGATGTTTTGAAGCGCCAGATGAAAGACCAGCAAATGCTTGAAGCGCTTGCCGGCATTTCTGAAACAATCGCCGCCGGCGGAACATTTTCAGAAGCATTGACGGCTTATCCCAAAATTTTTGACAACCTCTACATCAACATGGTCAAAGCCGGTGAGGCAGGCGGTGTTCTGGAAGTTGTGCTTTCGCGTCTGGCGGAGTTTGCTGAAAAGGCCGACAAAATCAAGAATAAGGTAAAGGGCGCCATGATTTATCCTATCGTCGTTCTCGTGGCGGCAGTAGGCATCACCGCGTTCCTGCTTGTTACGGTCATTCCCAAGTTCCAGCAGGTATTCAAGGATATGATGGGCGGCGAGGCGCTTCCCGCGATCACGCAATTTGTTATCAATGCTTCTGAATACGTTAAAAACAACGGCCTTACCGTTGTAGCCGCCGTCGTAGGCGTTGTCGTGCTCTTAAAGCTCATCGGCAAAACGGAGAAGGGCGCTTTCGTGTTTGACGCCATGAAGCTGAAGATGCCCGTAACGGGCACGCTCGTTCAAAGGACTGCCGTTTCGCGCTTTACACGTACGCTCGGCACGCTTCTTTCATCGGGCGTTCCGATTCTCCAGTCGCTCGTCATTGTGCGTGACACTTCGGGCAACCGCGTTATTTCAAAGGCCATTCAGTCTGTTCACGATGCCGTTAAAGAAGGTGAAGGCGTAACGCAGCCGCTTTCACAGTGCTGGGTGTTCCCTCCCATGGTTATTTCGATGGTTGAGGTCGGTGAAGAAACCGGTGCCATGGCCGAAATGCTTACCCGTATCGCCGATACGTATGACGACGAGGTCGACAATGCCGTGGCAGGCATGACGGCCGCCATTGAGCCTGCGCTTATCATTGTGCTTGCCGGCGTGGTAGGAACGATTGTTATCGCCATGTTCCTGCCAATGATCAAGATTATTTCCACGGTTTCGGGCGGTGCGCCTTCGTAAGGATATCGCCATGAGAAAAGCATTTACCCTGATTGAATTGATGATCGTGGTCGCCGTGATGGCGATTTTGATGGGGCTTGTCTTCAGGTTGGGCTCACTTGGAACCGACTCCCACAAGCGCACGGTCACTATTATGCGCCTGCAGAAGCTTGAGAACTGCCTTTCGGGGTATAATGCGGCGTTTGGAAGCTATCCTCCCGTAAAACTGCATGGAACACGCGATATATATGCAAAGGTTACGAATCACGGTATCCAGGAGGATGAAACAAACGAAAACATCTGGAACTGGAATGAAATCGGCGAGCATAACGAGAATCTGGCATGGGACCAGGTGCGTGCAGCGTGCAAGGCTCAGCCCGTCGACTGCCGCTTTCCGTTTCCTGACGGCTACGATAAATACGTAGAAAACATCTCAAGGGAAATGAAGCGTCGCGCTGAGTCTGGTGAAGACCATTTCAAGGCGTATTCGTCCGATAAGAATGTCAAAATGCGCCTTAGTGCGGGATATGACGATGGCGTAAGCCGCGACCTCGACCGCCACGCCTCCAACAAGGACAAAACAGATTGGCGTGAGATTCAATTGTTTAAGTTCGGTCTTTTGAGTTATCTCATGCCGCGCTATCTCGTAATGATGAACGGCCCATACCAGCTCTTCGACAATTATGCGCAGTGGACCGGTAACAATGTTCTGCCGAGCGATCCCTTTACAGGCAACAAGTTCACCAATTGGCGCGTACTGCGCGAGCAGGCGAACAATATAGAGTCGGTTTCCGATATTGCGCGCGTATCCAACATCCCTTCTCAGTCGGTCTGTGCCCGCTGGATGCCCAATCTTGCCGGCATATGCAAAGCAAACCGCAATATTACGCTTTTTGGTGTTAATGTAACCGATAATACCGTCGGTCACGATCTTAACGTCGACAATCCCTATATTGAAATATTTCCGCCGAGCGGTTCCGATTCATATTCGGGTCAGTACGTTCTTGACGGCATTTCGGTTGTTGACGGCTGGGGCAGGGAATTTTATTATTATTCTCCGCCGCCGTTCCAGCGTTATACATTGTGGAGTGCGGGTCCGAACGGTCGCACGTTCCCCCCGTGGATCGAGCGCACAAGCCTGAACAGTTCGGGCAACAGGTGCGTCGGCAAATGGGTCGTTGACGATATTATTCATTTGAGCAATTGAGGTGCCATATGTTGAGAAAAGGTTTTACTCTTGTTGAAATCATGGTTGTCATAGGAATCCTCGGGATTCTTATGGGTATTTTCGTTTTCTCCTTCTCACCTGCCCCCGAAAAGGCGGAGAAGGCAAAATGCTACGATTTTGTAAAGCAGGTCGAGACGGCCATAGGAGCGATGCTTGTGCGCGATGGCATGTGGAGCAAGGCGCTCTACGCCAATAACAATGTGGACGAGGGGCTTAACGAGAAGGCCGCCTATTCTCTGGCTTCGAGCCTTGGGCTCAAAACCAGTAACGGGCAGCTTTCGGGGCATAACCGCTTTGGCGTTGTAACCCCCTGGGCGGAAGCGGCCATCAAAAAGTACGGTATGTCGTGTTCGCTCTCGTCTGCCGTCACTTCGGGCGGCACGATACGCGACCATCGTCTTAGGTATGCCCTTGATGCCGACGAAGACGGCATTGTCGAGGCAACCGTCGGCGGCGAGGCTGTGCGCATACGCGCAAGTGTGGCGGTGTGGTGCTGCGGAGCCGACGGCAGAATAGAGCCGTACACCAAAGGCGTTCGTTCCGACGACGTGCACAGCTGGACACGTGAACAGACCGTAAGGTGAGAAAGATGAAAAAAGCTTTCACATTGCTTGAGTTGATGGTGGTCCTTGCGATCATCGGAATCCTTTTGGGCCTCGTCGTGACGGTGGCGTCCAATCTTGTGCAGACATCGCGCGATCAGAGGGCTGACGCCTTGTGCAAGGTTGTGCAGCAGGGCATTGAAACATATCGCGCTCAGAAGGACCGCTGGCCCGGTTCTTTGGGCGATCAGATTGCGTCCGGCAATGTTCTTTCACGCGGCAACGAAGAGGGGCATGACGGCGTGACCGATGTGAGCAAATATGTTCTTACCGCTTCTGAAGTGCGCGAGATGATTAAAGTCATTGTGATGGAGTCTGTTAACGGCAACCCCATGCTGGATATTTCGGCGCTCCACGTTTCGCGCGATCCTGGCGAATCGAACGGCAAGGGTTATGGCCTTGATTTCCGTGAGGCGGTGCGCGGCACGAAGCGCAGCCCCAAGAAGATGAGCGTGGCTGAAATGCATTACGGTTATCCGGAGAGGTCGCGCGGTTATTTCCGCCGTTTTAAGATCGTCTATTCCGTTCCTACAGATTCAATGGGAGTGTCCAAACAATGAGACGCGGTTTTACACTCTTGGAACTTCTTGCCGTAATCGCCATTATGGGCATCATGGGCGCGGTTACAGTTTCAGGGTATCGTCAGATGCGCCGCGGCATGGAGGAGCGCAGCGTTATTCAGAATGCCACGCAGTTTATCCGTGCGGCCTACCAGCGCGCCCAGATCGACCGCCAGCCGGTTACAATCTATTTCTGGAACGAGACGCTCCAGGGAGAAAGCGAAGGCAATCTCATAGTTGTGGGCAGGGCTGTCGCCGTGCGCCGTTACGGTCGAATTACAATGGTAAAGGGCAACTTCCTCTACGATGAATTCGGCGATCTTAAATTCAACCGCAAGGTTACGAGCGAGGACGACGAAATGGCCTCTTCGTCGTATTCCGCCGCGGGCGCAGGCGTCAATTTCTACCGTCTCAACGGCAACGAAGGTGCAAATCCAGCCCACAGTGTCGTATATGAAATGACGGCTAACGTCGATATAACCGAGCCGCTGCTTCTCGGCGGCACGGGGAGCGAGAAGATTGAGTGTTTCGCCTACGAGCTGAAAGACAAGGGCGGCATCGACTGGAAGATTGGCGATGCGTACGGTTTTGAATTTGCCGAGATAACCTTGCCGCACGGCTTCATTTTCGGCACGCAGTATGCGCGCAGCATATCATCGCCCGCCGTCGGCCATCAGACGATGCGTTTCAAGCCCGGCAAAAATTCGGGCAACGGTGCGCAAAACGGCACGCAAGGTGCGTCGACGATATCGATTTCGAATTTGAGGCCCGATGCAAAGGGTTCATTAAGCGCCAATCAGATTGGCAAGACAGACAGCCCCACGGAGAGGCTTGATTGAAAATGAGAAAAGCGTTTACATTGATGGAGGTCAACCTTGCCATTATGATTATGGCCGGTGGTGTGCTGTCGGTGCTCGGGCTGTATTCGCTCGGGTATCGCGAAAACAGGCAGAGCCGCGATGATGTAGCTTCCGCCGCCTACGCGGATGCGGTCATCAGTCCGCTTGTCATGGCTTTGTCGGCCACGAATCTCAAGTGGAGCACATTCCGCAACATAAAGAGCGTCCCTTCTCACGAAAAAGGCTGGGGCGATTATATCGACAGCCGCGGCAAGGTGTCGTCTAATCCAGAGTCAAAGGCGAAGGCGGCGTTTGATGCGGTAATGGGGCGTCTTCAACCCGAGGGTCTCTCGCGCTGGCCGTCAAGCGCGTCGGGCGGGCTTAAAGCAGGCCTGGTGATCATGCATGACAGCGAGCGCAGCCCTATAGTCAAAATAGGGTTTCGCGCAACCAAAAACCCGGCGGAGCTTTTGGCTATGCCGCTTTACTATACAGAAGTGAGATTTCAGGGAGTGATTGACGAATGAGGCGCGCCTTTACAATATTGGAACTTTTGGTGGCGAGCCTTCTGCTTGGAATGCTCGTGTCGATCTTGACTATGCTTTTCAACCAGTCGTCGATTTCGTGGCGTACCGGCGTTGCCGGCGTGGCCGATCTCGATCTTGTCCGGAACAACATAGCCGAAGTTCGCGAGGAGGCGGACAACGCCTATATCTGGAACGACAAGGTGCATCGCATCGTCGGCCTTTGGGACGACAGCGGCACTCTGCGCAGAAGAGCCTGGAACGTCGAGACAGAAGAGGGTACGGCTCCCGGGGCCGATATCCTGACATCGCGCGGCGGCAATCTGCGCAACAATGCAAAGTTGAGCGATATCGATTATGTTGCCGTTGGAAGCGGTGCGTCCAGCAGGTCGATGAAGACATACACAATCAATGTCAAAAGCGCCGGTCCCAACAAGACATTCAATGACTACGACGATGTTTGGAGCTATCCCGATGAAATCAACTAAGAAGGCATTCACGCTTGTGGAGGTGATGGTTGTGCTTGCCGTCATGGCGGTCATAATGGCAACATTCACCACTTCAATCTCGTCGGCTCAGCTCAGAGCGAAAATCAGCAGGGCTGAAAGCGAAGTTAAATTGATTTCCCAGGCGATTCTGGCGTATGAGAATTTTTCAGACGACAATGAATTGCCGTCTATGACCAATCAGGACGCCGACGAAGGCTCGATCGGCTTTCTTATTGGAAACGGCGGCTCGAGCGATTCCGGTAAAATACCGGCACTCTTGATGGCGCAGCTTTCAAGTGGCGGCAAGATGCTTGACCCGTGGAACACTCCGTATAAAATTTCAATTAAGCCCGGTAACGCCAGCATAAATCTTGAGAGTGCCACGGGTGCAATGCAAACTGGTTACTATATGCCCAACTTTTACAGACTTTCCCCGGAGGAGCGCCAATGAGACATTTTCGTTCAAAAAGCGGAAGTGCGCTTCTGATTGTAATAGGAATGCTTTCGTTCCTTATTGTCTCTGCAGTCGGCTTTGCTGCATATATGCGCTATGCCCGCCTGCCATCGAGTTATTTGAGGCGCAGCGTCTCGTCGCGTCATCTTGTCAAGGCGGCCGTGGCCGAGGCTATTGAATTTCTCGACAAATCCATAGCCAACAACCCGCACCCCGGCATCGGCAGCGAATCGGTCGACGGTTACAACCGCAACTATTGGCACAACCGGGTCCTTATGGCTACGAATTCGTGGCACGAGTCATTTGCAAGCGAAACGGTGCCTACGCTTTGCCTTGAGGCGCTCGGCTATATTCCGCCGCCGCTCGTAAACGAGGCGCGCTACTTCTCGCGTCTTTCGCTTACATCGCAGTGGCGTTCGTTTTCGTTCGATGTCGGCCGTTACGCGTTTACCGTCCTGGACGTGTCGGACTATTTCGACATCAATCGCATGTTCGCCAACCGGCCCCGCTCTTCGGCCCCCAACCGCCGCATAACGCTGTCGCATCTTTTTGAAACGCTTCCGGACCACGAAGACGCCGGCTCCGGCGACGGCCAAAAGTGGGATGAGCAGTTTATGGCCGATTACCGCGATGTCGATTCCAAAACATACGAAATCGACTTCGAAAACAGGTATCCGCTTGTCTCTCTTGCTGATTTCAATCTTGCTTTAGGCAATAAGGGCGGCAAGCAGGGCATAGGCGGGATGCAGAGCCCGTTCTACAATTACATAATGGGTTACAACAGTTCTGGCTTTTACGGTGATATCGGCCTGCAGGAAAGCGAAGACCGCGACAAAATCCTCCGCATGACATTCGTCACCGACGGCTACTTCCCCAAGACTGAACGCCGCAACAGCGGCAATCAGCAGAATTCCTCCGGCGGCGGCAACAACTCGTCAACGGTGTATGACATAACCGAGACGAGAGGTCAGCCGTTTACGATGAGCGACCTTGATACCGATGGCGGCAATCCGGTCAAACTCACCGAGGTGATGGGGTTGCAGGGAGATATGTCCTCATATTCGCAGCAGTGGATCAATACGATTTCTGCTGTCGGCTACAGTGCGTTGTTCGATTATCTCGATACAGACAGCGTGCCGATATCGCTTGCAATCCCGACAGTGGAGCGCACTCCGATGATCTGCGGTGTGCAGCCCGGCATTGAAAACCTTGTGCTCGGGGTGAAAAAGGAATATGAGCCTGCCGGAGACGAGGCGGTCAATACAGTTTCAGAAAGCGAGAACACGCGAATTGTCGAAAAGACCGTGATCTACAAGATTGACGAAACCCAGTTTGAGAAGGCGTTCCAGGGGTCGGCAATAAGCGTGCTCACCGTCTATCCCTTTGCAAGAGTCGACGGCAGCGAGTCCTCGTATACGATTGACGGCCGCTGCGCTCTGTTTTTCTCGTCGGAGAATATGGCTTTGAGAACTGAAAATCCTGACGATCTGCTTCATGTCAAATCGCGTGAAATCCCGCAGTCGTCAGTCGAAAACGGTGTTATCAGCGTAAAGCTCGAAGAAAAGCCTATTGATATTCCGCAGAAAATTGCCGAGGAGAAGGATTGCCTTAAACTGACGCCGTTCAGGCCCACGGGCAATTTTACATCGTTATTGAGCGGCAAGGTGCTACTCAAGGTCGTTTACAGCTGGGAGCAGACGAGCCAGGAGCAGGAAAGCGGCATGAAGGACTGGAAGCCGACTTTTGCCCAGGTGCAAGATCGTGTCAAAGCCAATTTCGCCGCTAACAGCAGAGATATCAAGGATGTGAAGACCGACTTCCCCGCCTTTACGGCAAACGGTTCGCACGATCCTTCATTTACCAGTCTTGACGGCCTTAAGGGCCTGATCAATCCGGCCGGCAAGAAAACAGTGCGCATGAATACGGCTCTCTGGTTCCGCGTCAAAGACCGCGACAGCGGCAAAGTCGTCGACATGGTGCCGGCGTGTTTGAAAGACGACAGCATCCAAAACAACATCGGCGGCGGCCGTGAAGATGTGATAAGCCGCAAGATAGGCGATGCTTCGTTCCCTCTGCTTCGATTCAATATGGGTACAGAGATCGAATTTACCCTTGACGGCCTTGATAAACTTGTCGGTGCCGGCGTAGCGATGGAGATATCTCCCAAGAGCGCGATTGTTTCCGACCCGCGCTATAATCACGGTCCTGAAGATTGGTACGATTCTAATATCGGCGGAATGCTTTCGGAGGAAGAGTGGCTCAACAAGATGCGTTCAGTTGCGAACAGCGGCAATCGCGACCGTGACATATTTATGGCAACGAGCGATGCCGGCTATATGCAGAGCATTTACGAGCTTGCTCATTTGCCGCGCTTTACAAACCTTGAAAATTCCGGCGGCGATTATTCGTTCCGCGGCGATTTGAGCAACGAGTCGTCGGCAAAAGGCGTGCGCGAAAATATTGCCACATCGTTTGACGAGACGCGAAACCACCACTTGGCCTGGCGCACGTACGATCTTATCAATGAAGATGCGGAGGCGTTTGAGCAGATTCAATTTACGAGCGAGGGCCGCGGCTTTAGGGTGAACCCGTATTCAGATTCGACCAATATCCTTATGGCTGTTTTCGCAAACACTCCGCTTGGCTGGAAGTATGCTTCAACCAACAAGGTCGACAACGCGGACGATTTCTCTAAGATGACGGCCGCAAACTTTAACAAGAAGTATGCGTTTAACGCCTACACCGACAGCGATGCCGAAATCAAGTGGGAGGATCTTGAACTTCTGGCCGGCAAGTTCCAGAGCGCGATACGCCAAAATCCGGGGCAGAACTGGAAGAAGACATGGCGCGATCTCGGGTGGAACGTGACAGGCGATAACGCGCAAAGAGAACTTTGCGGTATTGATCTTGAGGGCGAGGGCAAGCTCTGGAGCGTAGATAAAAAGTTTCTTTACGGTTTCTGGAGCGACTGCTTTGCCGTTAAGCAGCAGCTGTTCCTCGTTTTCGTGAGAGCAGAGCCCATAATGATGGGCAGCGGCTCGTCGACCATTTTGCCGCCGCAGCTTGGCGGCCGTGGCATGGCGCTTGTCTGGCGCGACCCGGCGAAGACGACCAATGTCGACACGCCGCACAGGACGAGAGTATTGTTCTACAGGCAGTTTGATTAAGCAGGTTGACATTTATGGAGGAAAAGACGATGAAAATGAAGAAAGCGTTTACGATGGTCGAACTGCTCGTCGTAATCGGAATATTGGGGCTTTTGATTACATTGATGGTCAGCATGTTCGGCAATACTGAATCGGCTCGCAATGTGCAGTGCAAGGCAAACCTCAAAAATCTCGCCAACGCCGTGCGCGCCGCCGCCGTAAATATTAACGACGTACGCTATTTCCCGCTGGCCGGTTCGGTTGAATGGATGGATATACGATTTGACACAAACAATTCATACGAGTTGTACGGCGAATACCGCGGGTGGATTTGCTGGAATTCAAAAAACAGTTACAACAACACAAGGTCGCATATTTCAAACGCCGGCTGGTTTACTTCTGCTTACGAGCAGGACCCCGACATCCGCGAATATTGCATAAAGCAGGGCTCCATATACGATTATGTCAAAAATCCGTCATGCTATGTGTGCCCCGCGCATGTTAAGAAGATGCCCGACAATCTCAGGCCCATGTGGAGCTATGTCATGAACGGCTATTACGGTTACGACACAACGAGAGGCACCGATGCCGTAAGCGGCTATCCGGGGCGTGTAATCGATGACGGCCGCGCCAGCCAGAGGCTTCTTTTCGCCGAGCTTCACTGGGAGGAATATGCGGGCATCAAGCCTAACTTCAATACTTCCGCAAGCTTCGAGTGCGACTGCACACTCCAGTACGACTCGCGCGACGGCGGCGAAGTAATAGGCTTCAACCACAAGTCTGGCAAGGATGTAGTGGCGCATATCGTCTTTGCGGACGCTCATGTCGACACCATAACCCTGCCCCGTCGTGGCCTTAACAATAATGAATTAAAGGAGCTTACCGAACTTCTGTGCACGGCCCGCGACTATACAATCAAAAACGGCAATGTGGAAGAGATTCAGTGATATCCATAGTTATAGTTGACGATCATCCGATGGTGCGCGAGGGGCTTGAGGCGATGCTCCTCAGTGAAGAGGGCTTTAAGGTGGACGCCCTTTGCTCGAATGGCGAGGAAGCTCTTGCCGTTATCGCCGATGCAAGGCCAGATGTTGTTTTGAGCGATGTCCGTATGCCAAAGGTGGACGGCTTCGGCATGCTTGAGCGGTTAAAGGCCTCGTGTCCCGATGTGCGAGTGATTCTGCTCGCCGGAATGCCGCTCAAGGAGGAGGAATATCGCGCAAAGTCAATGGGGGCGCGCGGGTATCTGCCAAAGGATGTCGATCAGGACCGCCTTTCGCAGGCGATCAGAGCCGTTGCGGGCGATACCGAAGATTTTGCCTGCGAGCGGTTTCAGGCGGCTCCGTCGTTGCTCACCGCCCGCGAGATGGATGTCCTTCGCCTTGTTGCACAGGGTAATCAGCGCGATCAAATTGCCGTGGCTCTTGGCATTGGCGCAGAGTCGGTGAAAACACATCTTAAAGGCATTATGACTAAACTGAATTGCCCTAACGCAACATCGGCAGTCGGCCGGGCCTACGAAATGGGCATCTTGCGTGTTTGACCGTTGTAAATTTCAATCAAAACAAAAGGAACGAAAATGAAGAAGATGATGATGACGGCAGGTGCTGCTATCGTTGTTGCAGGCTGTTCGCTTGT
The DNA here is from genome assembly GCA_045657505.1 of Kiritimatiellia bacterium. Taxonomy (GTDB): domain Bacteria; phylum Verrucomicrobiota; class Kiritimatiellia; order RFP12; family UBA1067; genus UBA1067. The sequence continues at coordinate 13,186 of JAZOTG010000191.1, forward strand.
GCCCTGTTTCAACAAGGGGTATGTAGAAGCGGAATACGGTAAAAATGAAATCAGGCTCTATACCTCGCCTCTTGCATACGAGGTTTTGCGCGACGGCAAAGTGCTTGTGGCCAAGACGGAAATCGGGCTTGTGCTCGACGGCGTCAAAACCGATGCCAACGCTGAAATAGTGAAGGTTGAGAAGAGCGCGATTTCGGGCAAGGAGGACACTCCCGTCTACAAGAAGTCATGTGTCGATCTTTCGGGCGAACAGACATATGTGGACTTTGGCGATTTTGCGGTAAGGCTTGCCGCACGCAATGACGGTGTGGCCTACCGCTTTGAAACGAAGAAAGCGGCCACAATCGATTATGAGGATTCGCCGCTGACGATTCCTGCCAAGAATGCGCGCACATGGTTCAACAAAACCTCAAGCAATCGCATCGGTTGCGAGGAAACAACACCTGCCTTTGTCGATGCGGGTAAACTTGCCACCGACAAGAGGTCTGTGTTTTATCTGCCGTTCGTCTATTCCGTAGACGGAACAATTGTCGCCGTCACCGAATCTGATGTGCACAATTACCCCGTATGGAATTTCTGCGAGGTTACGCAGGGTGAAAACACCGTTAAGCTTGCGGCGATGTTTGAGGGCTATCCCAAGTCTGTCTATCGTGACGGCGGCAGTGCAAAGGGTCAGCCCAAGGGCGGGCGTTGGGTTCGCATCGGCGAGCACGAGAAGTTTCTCGTAAAGGCCGGCGGCGCGCGCACACTTCCGTGGCGCACATTCGTTCTTGCTGACTCTCCTGCTGATCTGATCGCCAACGATATTGTTTATGCTCTTGCAGAGCCTAAGGAAAAGGGCGCGGACTTCTCATGGGTCAAGCCTGGAAAGGTGGCGTGGGACTGGTGGAACGACTTTGACAATCTTGGATTCGGCAAGGGCTGCACAACCGAAGGTTACAAGAGGTTCATCGACTTCGCAGCCAGGACCGGCGTAGAGTATGTTATTTTCGACGAGGGCTGGAGCGCCAATCTCAACATTTGGAAATACAGCGACAAGGTTGATGTGCCTGCGCTTATCAAGTATGCCGACAGCAAGGGCGTCGGCATAATCCTCTGGATGGCATGGGCTCAGGTTTACGGCGACGAAGAGAAGGTTGCCGAGTACTTCTCGAAGCTCGGCGCAAAGGGCTTCAAGGTCGACTTTATGGATCGCGGCGACGCCGAGATCGGCGCCTTCCTTGAAAAGTTCGCCGGAGTTTGCGCAAAGTACAAGATGCTTGTCGATTATCACGGCGTCTATCGTCCGGTGGGTCTTCATCGCAAATATCCCAATGTCGTGAATTACGAAGGCATTCACGGTCTTGAGCAGCTTAAGTGGGGTCGCCGCGACAAGGACATGCCGTACAATGATGTGGCATGCGTCTTCCTGCGCATGACCGCAGGTCCTATGGATTACACTCCCGGCGCCATGGACAATTATAAGCAGGGCGATTACCGCGGCAACTATACGCATCCCGGTTCCGTCGGCACGCGCTGCCATCAGATTGCCCTCCTGTCGCTGTATGAGGCTCCGTTGCAGATGCTTGCCGATTCGCCCACGAAGTACGAGAAGAACATGGAATGCTTCAGCTTCATGGCGAAGACGCCCGTCGTGTGGGCGGATTCAATCGGTCTGGGCGGCTGCCCCGAATCGTTTGCCGCCGTGGCGCGCAAGGCCAAGAACGGTTCCTGGTATGCTTC